>NZ_JARPLU010000044.1:19410-32144 GCF_032349615.1 Limnospira sp. PMC 1279.21
AATGGAATGTAACCCAACATTTTACCCAGATTTGTTGGGTTGCGCTTCGCTTCACCCAACCTACGATTTTAAGTTCAACGGCGAGGGTTAGTTGCCATTGGGGTTCCTTGACAATGAGGCAGAGCGAGGATCTAGGTTGATTGACCGGTTCATGCAGAGAGTGCTACCGTCGAGGCTAATTATTATCGAAAGTGGTAAAATAAATTGAGTAAGTAGGTAGGCAAAATTAAATGTAAAATAGGTTTAACCTGTGTAACCTTTAGTGGTCAAGGGTTTCAGGATTTAACAGCTTACCGCATTTCACAAATCATTAGTCCCTCCTACTTATAAAGTTGGTGGCTTTTTAGATAGGTGACATCTGAGTTGGTTATGGAAGATTTTGCTGGTGCGTGTTTAGCAAGAAAAAAAGATGCTGAGGCTCTACTGAAGCTACAAGACCACAATATAGCCGCTTTGCATCTGGGTGGCATTAGTATTGAGTGTCGTTTAAAGTCATTGCTCGCTGACTATCATAGCATCAGTGAATGGGATGAAAAAAGTCGCAGAAAGAAAGACTCTATGTTTAATCAGCAGATCCATAATCCAGGACATAGTTTGACAACAGCCCTACGCCATATGCCAGAATTATTCAAATTGGCAAAATCAGATCAGCAACTTCTAAAGCACCTAAACTGTCTGATTTACCCTCTTGGTGCAACCTCTGTTGATTATATCGGTTTACGTTATGTAGATCAGGCATCATCCATTCAGCGGGATGAGTGGAAAAAGAGCTTTGATTATGTTTATGGTTGGCTAGAAAAGAATGAGGTAAGAATTGGATGAATCCCTCAAAACTGCGTGAGGAACTGAAGCATAAATTCTCCCATAATTTTCAACTGGATGTTGGAGATGGTGGTTTTGTTTTGTTAACCGTTATTGCCGAAAAGTTTAATGGAAAGAGTAGGGCAGAGCGATTACAAGAGGTTGAACCATTAATTAAAAAAGCTGATTTATCCGTTGGCATCATTGAGTTATATACTCCTGATGAAGCAGTCGAGCAAGGGATAGCACTATCAGATACAAACAATGATATTCCGACATCATGGCAAAAAGCTGTGGATATGTTAGCATCGGGCAAAACTTTTTCCGAAAAAGACAGTCATCGGATCAAGCGTGTCGTATTTTATTCTTACAAGGGGGGGGTCGGTAGAACTACCGCATTAATCCAAACTGCTTTTCAGTTAATGCGTTCTGGCAAGCGAGTTGTTATTGTTGATATGGATGTTGAGGCACCGGGATTACATACTTTACTCCCTCCTCAAAAAGTCACTTTAAAACTAGGTTTAGTCGATTATTTATGGGAACGCCAAACTTGTTTTTTAAATGAAGTTCATCAACCTCAAGTTGAGTTGGGGGGCGAGGAAGGCATTATCTATAGCGTCACCGATTCACATTCTAAACGTCCTTTATTTGTTGTACCTGCGGGAAATATTGGGCGTAGATATGTGCAACGATTATCACTGTTGACGACTACACACCTTTTTGATAAGGCTGATGATCCATGGTTGCAGTTTGAGCAGGAACTTTGGGAGCAGTTTCAACCTGATATCATGCTGATTGATGCACGAACAGGCCTCAATGAATGGGGCGGTTTCACCTTGTTAGGGCTGGCAGATGATATTTTTATCGTCTTATATCCTAGTGAACAAAATGCTGAAGGTGTTCGTTTTGTGAAAAACACTTTAAATGAACTGAGTAATGCTGATGTCAAATTAGTGTTATCCCCTGTTCCTGAAGGTATCATTGGCGCTAATTTAGTTGAAAATATAAAAGACTCTTTAGAGTTAACTAATGATCAGCAAAAAGAACTGTTCCAAATTCCTTATCATCCTAATATCGCGGGTGTAACTCAGTTTCCGGTTGAGACTGCTTTGCCTTACTACGCTCCCATTGCAAATTATTTACTCGAAAAAAGTAGTGTATTAGAAACTGACGCACTAATTAATCCATCTAACCGTTTAAGTTTACTTAGATCTTTATCCTTTTCAGAACGTGATGCTGCTAGTATTTTAGACAATGATTTTGATAAAATTTTTCAAAAGACAACTGATTTTGAGCGTTGCTTGGACGATGCTGTTTGGGTAATTCGGGGGCGGAAAGGTACAGGTAAGTCAACGCTATACACCTTATTTACTCAGCATCGTGAAAATGCTGAAAAGTATGCACGGGGTCGGCTAGAAAATATAACCATATTGTCAGGCCACGGCAATAGTGACCAATTTAGACCCACAGGTGATGTTTTTGCTCAAATTCACCAAAAGCTTGATGAACATCAAAAAGATTGGTTATCCTTATGGCGGGCTTATGCTGTTATTCGGATTTATCGTTCAGTTCCTGAATTCCTTGAAATATTGAAGCAGGATAAATTTAAAGGTTTGCGGTCTCGATTAAAATATAACTTTTCCCTAGATAGGTACAATATTTGGGAAGCAAAACATACTGATAAACTGGTTGAATTTGTCACGGATGACGATTTAAATTCCTGTTGCCGAGATGCTTTGAGTTATTACGATCGCTCCTTGGGTAAAGTTGCACAAAAAATCTGGTTACTTTATGATGATTTAGATCAGGATATTCAAGAAAATAGTCCTTACCAACAAGCCGCATTGGGCGGGTTGATGCGTCTAATTTACGATTTCAATAATCAAGGTTTATATCATATTCGTTTTAAAGTATTTTTGCGAGAGGATATCTGGAGTAATTTGATTTTCACGAATAAAAGTCATTTTGGTGAAGCACGTACTTTACTATTGCAGTGGGGAAAAATTGATTTTTTGCGTTTAGCCTATCGTTTAGCAATTGGGGGGTCTATCGATTTCAAAATGCTTTCTAACCGTGTTCGGCCCCTAACGGATAATGAGATTGATGAAGCCAGTGAAGATGCTTTACGTCAAGCATTGGGGCCGTTATGGGGTTTGAAGGTTGAAAAGGGCAAAAATGCTTATGTATCTCAATGGGTGTATTCCCGGTTAACTGATGCCAGTAACAACACTTATCCGCGTTCTTTAAATATTTTACTGAAGAAAGCCAGAGAGGTAGAGTTAGCCGCACCAACCAAAAATGTAGCGAGTAATCGTTTATTAGGTTGGAAGTCTTTAACTGAGGGTTTGGAGGCTGCTTCTCAAGAACGGTGTGATGCGATCAAAAATGAATATCCAGAATTCTTAGCATTTTTTGAGCGTATGAATAAATTAAGTTCTTTGTTTAATGTGGAAGAGTTAGAGCCTTTATGGCGGGATAGTGTTGCTAATCAATCTAATTGGTCTTTTGAAAATTTCTTAAAAAGATTGCAGCAAATTGGTTTGATAGCTGAAAGAAGGAATAAAAAGCGTTATGGCTATGCTGTGGCTGATTTATACGTTTATGGGTTTGGCGTTAAGCGGAGGCAGGGGCAGCGAAAATAGTTATTTTCGTTTTGGCTGAATTTGTTGGTTGGCGCTTTGTCGGTTGGACCGAATGGAATGTAACCCAACATTTTACCCGGATTTGTTGGGTTGCGCTGTCGCTTCACCCAACCTACGATTTTAAGCGCTTTGTAGGTTAGACCGAATGCAATGTAACCCAACATTTTACCCGGATTTGTTGGGTTGCGCTGTCGCTTCACCCAACCTACGATTTTAAGATGGAACTTTAATAAATTCCGAGTTCAGGTCAATTTGCCAATTTTCATCAACAAATTCTAGGTTTTCATCATAGACTAACATCAGTTCCGCGATAGAGATGGGATGGGTAGCGGTTTCGATGTTTAGGGTAAATTTTAGTTGAATGCGGCGTTTATCTCCGTTGAAAATCACGCCGCTGCTGATTAATTCGGGCGACAGAGGACGAGGGAGGATGATGTTTTCATAAAAGCGATCGCATTCATCCCAATAGCCGGATATTTGATAATCACATAATGCCAAATGCTCCCCAACCAGAGCATTAGCATCAATACCCTTAACAACTTCTGATAAATTTTCCCAAACCGGATGTTTATTGAAAGTTGCCATAAAAACCATCAAGATTAACCCTCTTTTTTGCCCATTTTCGGGGCGCGGGTTAGCAGAATTTCCGTAATTTTCGGATAGAGATTTATATAAGCCGTGTCCTCTGTATTGGGGGAATCGTTATCAGAACCTTTTAGCTTCCTTTCCCCCAACTTATCCATCACTTTTTGAGTCAGTTGAGGATAGGAAGCACACCATTTCCCCAGTTCATTCGCCAATTCCAAATCCGACTTATCTTGACAAGCTGCTAAACTATCGTTAAGCTGATCTAAGCCTTCGATAGCGCCTGAGCTTTGCCAAATATTATCCGGGTTACTGTCCCACACTTCCAGAAACGCAGCAATTAAATCTTGGGGATTCATTGGGGATTCTTCCTCATACAATACAGGTCAATTTATCTGTCCAATGGCGCAAAATGCAGCCCAGAAGTAAGGAGATGAAAAGGGCTTACTTTCGGCGGTCTTCCCCCATTGTAAGGTAAATTTCATTTGCCCTCGCCGTTCCTCACTAATCACGGCACAGCTATCAATCCAGTCTAACAAATCTTGCACCGTCGCTTCCCGCAACCAAGTTTGAGTCTGTCGCAACGCCAAAACCACCGACAGGTCAGACTGCTGGAGAGTTTGATAAAACTGAATCATAAAAATCGCCGTAGAGATATCCGCCACCGCCCAAAGGGTACTCACCACATTGGGAGAACCCGCGAAAATGAAGCCACTGGGTAAACCGATATATTCATCACTGGTGGAGGTGAAGTCGGTGATACCCGTTTCGCAGGCGGAGAGGGTGACCAGACGGCAGTTGCTTAGGTCCAGGCGCAAGATATCCTCTAAGGTGAGACATTTTTGCAGGTCTAGCAGTTTGTTGTCTTCTAGGGGCAGATAGCGGCTAGGGTCATCGGTTGGGGGAGGGGGCGTAAATTCGCTTTTAGCCAGGATGAGGGCGGATTTCAGGGCATCTTCAAAATTGAAATAGCCGTGACAGGAGAAGTGGGTACAGTGGGCATTTTTCAGGGTTTCGGCATCAAGGGCGGCTTTTTCCGCTTCATCATGTTTGAGGACTTGGTGGGGGTTAAACAGGGATTGGATAGCTTCGACTTCCATATCCGTGAATTGGAGGTCTTGGGTGGGGTTTTGGATAGCGAAGAGGCGGTTAAAGTGGGGGCGTTGTCGGTTTTGGGCTTGTTGCAGGACTTGGCAGTTAGGGGCATAACCCACGCCTTTGGGGAAAAGGTCTTGTAGGAGGCCCTCACCCCCAGCCCCTCTCCCAAGTTGGGAGAGGGGAGAAGAGGGGAAATTAGCCCCCTTCTCCCCATCTGGGAGAAGGGGGTTGGGGGATGAGGGAAGATGAACAGGTAAAGCATGGAGGGGGAACAGGTGCAGGTAGCGATGAGGGATGAGGATGATTTTTTGGCAGTTGGGGAATTGTTGCCGCAGGTTATGCAAGATTTCATCCAGATGTAGAATTTGGGCGAGGGTTTCTAGGCGTTGTGGGAGACTGTCTCGCCATTGACTGTTGTTGCGGCGGTAGTCGTTGATGTAGATATCAGTCCAGTCGATGAGGTTTTGTCTGTCTTTCTCGGAAGATGTCCATAGATTAAGGGTTTGGTTCGTAAGGGTAAAAGTGAGAAATTTGTCATTCAGGAGATACCATTCTAGGATGACGGTTTTATCGTCAAGGAGAGATTGAATATCCGAGAATTTCAAAGGTTTATAGGGATATTTGGTTTGGAATTCTTCCCGCAGTTGGTTGATGTGGGTATAATCGGGGTTGGGGTCTTGTTTGAGGCGGCGGTCTTCTTCAGAAATCTTTTGACGCAGTTCTTGCAAGCGTTGGCGGTCTTTGGCGGGAATTTCTCCCCCTGGGTATGCGTCACGGGTAGCAATGAGTTCGGTTAGGTTGCGGGCTTTACTGCGATCGGCATATTCAATGGCATCCTGATATCTGCCCAATTCTAGGCAGACTTCCACCATGCCGCGATAAACTTTGTTCCATTCTTCATTAAAGTTGCGTTTATAGCCCTCACTATCGGCTCCAATTTCACCCCGGAGATATTCCACCCGGTCTAGGGCTTCCTGGAAACTCTGGTAGGCATTTTCTAAGGCTTGTTGGGTCTGGGTGGAACTGTTCCCAGCTAGGCGAGATTGAGCTTGGTAAGCAAAACCAAAGTTATTTAGGGTTCTTGCTAAGTCGCGGGCTAATCCCAACTGCTGGCTAATTTTTGCCGCTTCATCGTAGGCGGCGATCGCCTTTTCCAAATTAACGGCAGGATCGATGCCCATATTAGCTTGGGTGAGGCGGGCATTTCCGAGGTTCGTCAGGGTTTGGGATAGGTCTTTTTCTAATCCGGGCTGCTGCCGAATTTCTGCGGCTTTATTGTAGGCAGCGATCGCACTTTCCAGATTAGCCGTGAGGTTGATGCCCATCTCGGCTTGGGTGCTGCGTGCAATTCCGAGGTTATTCAGGGTACTGGAGAGGTCTTTGTCTAACCCCAACTCTCGCCTAATGGCATTGGCTTCATCGTAGGCGGCGATCGCACTTTTTAAATTAGCTGCTGGATTGATGCCCATCTCGGCTTGGGTGAGGCGGGCATTTCCGAGGTTATTCAGGGTTTGGGATAGGTCTTTTTCTAATCCGGGCTGCTGCCGAATTTCTGCGGCTTTATTGTAGGCAGCGATCGCCTTTTCCAAATTAACGGCAGGATCGATGCCAATATTAGCTTCGATACTGCGGGCATTTCCGAGGTTATTCAGGGTATCCGAGAGGTCTTTTGCTAACCCCAACTGCCGACTAATCGCTGTGGCTTCATTGTAGGCGGCGATCGCACTTTCGAGATTGGCGGCGGGGTTGATGCCCAAGCGGGCTTTAGTAAGGCGAGCATTTCCGAGGTTATTCAGGGTTTGCGCCCGTTTTCCGGGGTTGTCCGCCCACAGTTGCCGCAGCACTCCATAGCCGCGAGTCGCAATTTCTAAAGCTTCCGAATACCGACCATGGGGAAATTGTTGAATACTGGTGCAGGTATTTTCGACTAAGCCTACAATCACTTCCACTTGGTCAGGAGACTGAGCTAGAACTCTCTGCACAAACTGGGCAATAACATCCCCCAAAGCGGGAACAATCAACCCCATATTTTGTCGCATCACCTGATGTACTGCGGCTGTATCACCCTCCATTTCCGCTTGCAGTAGTTGTCGCCAAAATTGCTCTAATGCTGCTTGTTGATTTCCTCTGTTTCCCCGCCTTACCAAAAAGGCATTTACATCCTTCGCCACAGTTTGCAGAAACACTGCAGGAGGCTCCTCTCCCCTCTCCTGCAACTGTTTCACCGCAAGCTCACACACATACACAAATCCCTCATCCAGCAACCCGAACCGATCAAAAGCATTGAGAAGTTCGTTTGCCTCACTGGGACAGTCGAGGAGTTCTTGAATCAGGGAGAAATAAGCCTGCACTCTTTGTTCATCCATAGCGGCACACCGGGTAGGGGATAGCACCCCGATTTTACCCCATTCCAGAGACTCAGAAACCGGGTTTCTTTGTTAAATCTTTATGAAGAAACAGAGATGCTGCCAGAAACCCGGTTTCTTTTCTGGCGACTAGAAGCCCGGTTTCTTCCCCGAAAAGATGAGTTATAATAATCCAACAGAGTCAAATCACCTGAAAACTTATACCCTGACTATGACCCGGCAACCTACTCCAAATCAGCCCCAGGCGATCGCCGCACGAGTCACCCGCTTGGAACTTGAACTCACTCAAATTAAACAAGTCTTAGCCACCGTCACCTCACCACAACAACCCTGGTGGGAACGCATTGCTGGGAGTCACGCTAATGACCCCACCTTTGAAGCGGTGATTCAACTCGGACAAGAATGGCGCAAAACGGCTGAATATGGACTTGAAAATTGCGGCGATCGCTCTGGTTCAAAATGCCACCCTCCTAACGTGCAACCAGTCTGATTTTGGCATTATCCAAGAACTCTCTATCGAAAACTGGTCAATCAACGGTTCTGGAATCAGGGATAAATAAGCGGGCGATCGCTCTTCATCCATAGCCGCGCACCGGGTAAGGAATAGCACTCCCATTTTACCCCATTCCAGACACTCAGAAACGGGGTTTATTTCTTAAATCTTAGTGAAGGAATCGAGATGCGGCTAGAAATCCGGTTTCTTTTCCAGCGGCTCAAAACTCAGTTTTCTCTGACAAGATGGGTTATAATCATCCTGATGCTCCAATCATCTGAAAACTCAACCCTGACCATGACTCGGCAACCTACTGAAAATCACCCCCTGGCGATCGCCGCACGAGTCACCCGCTTGAAAAATGAATCGCACTGGTGGTTTAATTGTATCAGCAATTTAAGTTAAGATCAAGCCCTTAATTACTCATATCATCTTGATTAAAATGACTCGAAAAATCAACCTTGAACTTCCCGACGATCTGAGCCAACGTTTAGAATACAAAGCTCAAATTATCAACCTCTCTTTAGAAGCAATGATCTTAAAATCATTAGAGGACTTAGCTACCCAACCTGACGATCCAATTGCCGCACTGATTGGCACATTAAGCGCTGAAAATAACGATATTGCATCTCGCCACGACGACTATATTGGCGAAGCCATTTATTCACGGGAGTTGCCCAGTGAATAATAGTGTATTTGTTGATACTTCTGGCTGGGCCAACTTATTTATCAAAACTGAACCGGCTCATCAGTATGCAGTAGAATGGTTTACTCAAGCTAGACAACAAAAATACTTAATGGTGACAAGTAACTATATTGTCCTTGAACTTGTAGCATTGCCCAATAGTCCACTTAGAGTTCCTCGCCCCCAAATTTTTAAATATATTGATATATTGATGCGATTCAATCTGCTCCTTATTTGCAACTCGTTCGCGTCAATCAGCAGATTGAAAATGCCGCATGGGAACTTTTAAAACAGCGGTTAGATAAAAATTGGTCACTGGTTGATGCCACATCATTTATAATCATGCAACAATTAGAAATTACCAACGCTCTAACTAGCGATCGTCATTTCGATCGAGCGGGTTTTGTTCGTCTTCTTAAATCCTAGAGCGCTTTTTATCCATAGCCTATAGCAATCCTAAATGATTTATAACATCTTCTTCAGGGGCACACCGGGTAGGGGATAGTATTCTGATTTTACCTCATCCCAGAGACTCAGATTCTGTTTGATGGACATCTCCCAAACCGTAGCCATACTAATCAGTTTATGATTATGACCGTCTTCGACCAAATCACGCACCTTGTCGCTCAACCGAGAATTTCCCATAAAAAACCGGAGAACCGTATGAGTATCCAGGAGTAACCGCATTAAATATAGTCCTGAAAATCATCCAAGGGTTCATCAAAATCATCCCGGAGGGAAATCCGGTCTTTATCGCACCCAAATAAAGGGGGACGCGGCTGAGGTGATAAAACGGGAGCAATTTTAATGGTTTGCTGATTATTTTTACTGATGATAATTTCTTCTCCGGCAAAAGCCATTTCTATCAGTTCCATAATTTGCGGTAAGGCTTGGTTAATATCAATAATTTTCATCGCTTATCCTTCCTCGTTCATCTATAACCTAGCACCAAGGAATAGCACTCGGGTTATTTTACCTCATTCCCAAACCTCAGAAACCGGGTTTCTTTCTTAAATCTTTGTCAAGCAATAGCGATGCTGCGAGAAACCCGGTTTCTTTATCTAAGCCAACCAATTTTCAAGGGTTAATCCATCAAAATCAGCGAAGTCTGAGACATTACGAGTCACTAGAACCAAATCGTTAACCCTGGCGATCGCTGCAATCTGTCCATCCGGGTAGGAAGGTGTTCGACCCAAAGTGGTCAATCTCGCCCGTTCAATGGCAAACCATTCCGCCGCCCGATCGCAGTAGGGCAGAATAATCATTTTATTCTGGATGACCTGGGTTAAGTAATGAGACAAAAGTCTTTTTCGTCGCGACTCGGGCAAGCGATGAAACCCATAAAGAAGCTCATGCCATGTCACTGATGCGATCGCTGATTCTGGCAAATTGTGTCGAAACTGCGCTAAAAAAGCCGGATTGGGCTGGAGCTTAATACTTTCTGAAATAATGTTAGTATCTAGGAGAAATTTCATCCTCATCACCACCCGGGCTTTTCAGGAGTGGGGGTGTCGTCCCGAACATTGGCAAAAATATCATCAACTTCTAAGTTTATCCCCTCGGCTACAAGGCGATCGCGAAACGCATCAAACGCCTCTAAAATCCCCTCTGATTTCGCCGAAACAATTTTAGCAACAGGTTGGTCTGCCTGAAAAATCACAAAACTTTCTCCAGCTTGGGCGCGTTGCAGATAATTGCTTAAATTTTGACTTACTTCTTCTAGGGTGATTTTATTCATCAATTAACCTCGCCACTAACTAGCCGGACGAATCTAGTTCATATTTTACCCGATATTACCAAAACCGAACCCTCAGAAACGGGATTGGTTTGTTCAATCTGGGTGAAGGAATCGAGAGACTGCCAGAAACCCGGTTTCTTTTGCCAGAACACCCAATTATCAATTATCAATTATTTCGTCGTATTGGGTGCTGTTGTCTGTTGGCTGTTTTTTCATGGTCAGCAGAATCTCATTTAAGGATGTTTGGTCGAGAAACTGATGGCGTTCTTGGGTATAGTCGCCTTGACCATGAGTAAAGTATTGAATAAACCGGATTGTATCAACAACTCCCAAGGAATTGATTAGGACTTGATAGCCTTGTTTGATGATTTCTTGTTGTGTCTTGCTCATAATTGCTTTTTATTTGGGGTTGACAGTCATTAGCCATTGTACGGGATTTTGGATGGCAACATTTATCGTTTTAATATTTCGCTTTGCTCTGTTTATTAGGCGATCGTCTGTGGATAAAAATACATCGGCATTACTTCGCTCTGCACTAGCAATATGGGTGGCATCATATCCAGAAAATCCTAGTTTTACAGGTTCTTTAAGGCGATTCTCGGCTGGGTTTGATTATCAAATGGACGATTGAGACAGCAAGCATCTAAGTAAATTCTGAGGCGATCGCTCATATTAGGCGAGTTCTCCCGGTTAAATTCCTGCATCACTCCCTGTTTTATGGCTTGGGAACACCATCCCGATTTTACCCATCCCCGCGACTCAGAAACCGGGTTGATTTCTTAAATTTTTGTTAAGGAACAGAGATGCTGCTAGAAACCGGGTTTCTTTTGCCCAACCCCCCAAAAACCCGACTACTCAAGATTTCTGATTTTGCGTAACTCATCCAAAAACTCCTCCCGCGTCACAGACTCTAAAACCTCGCGCCTTTCCTGGGTATAATCTCCCTGTCCACAACCCATTTGTTGCAAAAATCGAATCACATCAGACTGTCCCAAATGACTGACTAAAATCTGATAGCCCTTTTCTCTTAACTCTAATGCGTTCATCATGAAAAATTCCTGTTTACTGCTCCTGTAAAACCTCAATCAGCCACACCACCGGATTACGAATAGCTACCTTTAATTGGTGTTCATGTCTGCGAGCCGTCTTGAGCAGGGGCGATTGAGACAACACACATCTAAATATACCGCAACCATCACACCCCCTGCAACTGCGCCGCCACCCACTCGCACACCTGCACAAACCCCTCATCCACCAACTCCAGATGACTGTTGAGGATTTGCAGTGCTTCCCCCGGACAGTTGAGGAGTTCTTGAATCAGGGATAAATAAGCCTGCGATCGCTCTTCATCCATAGCCGCGCACCGGGTAGGGTATAGCACTCCCATTTTACCCCATTCCAGACACTCAGAAACGGGGTTTATTTCTTAAATCTTGGTGAAGGAACACCAGATGCTGCCAGAAACCCGATTTCTTTTGCCCAAACCCGCTATTTTAGGGATTTGATGCACAATTCGGCTACATTCCCGTTAAAATAGATGGCATCCAACCCATTAAATTACCCCCTTATGGCACTGACCCGAATTACCCCAGAGGGAACCGCAACGATTCCCCCAGAAATTCTCGACTGGCTGCAATTAAAACCGGGAGACCCGATTAATATCGCCATTTCTCCTGATGGCAAAGTCTATTTAGAACCCGTCCCCAAAGCCGCTAAAATTGATGTCCGTACCTTATCGGGTTGTCTCTACGATCCAGACAGAAAACCCGTTTCTCTAGCGGAAATGGAACAAGCCATTGCTGAAGGGGCAGGAGAATCGATGTGAAAGGTTTGGATACCAATGTCATCGTCCGCTTTCTAGTCCGAGACGATGAATCACAATGGCAGCAAGCGGATCGATACATCAATCAAGCCCTAGAAAATCATCAAACCTGCTTGATTAATAATATTGTCCTTTGTGAAGTTGCTTGGGTATTACGCAGTCGGTATAAAATTAAGCGAGACCAACTCATTACTATCCTATAAACTCTCTTAAATACCAATATTTTTGTATTTGAAAATTCCGATGATATCGCTTGGGCAATTCATAAAATGAAGTCGGGAAATGCTGATTTTTCTGATTATTTGATTGTTCGCATCAATCAACAGGCTGGCTGTGATGAAACCGCATCGTTTGATGTCAAGCTAGGGCAATTATCCCAGGTTTACCGGCTGGGTTCATAAACTCTCAGAAACCGGGTTTCCTTCTTGATTTTTTGTGAATAAACACCAGATGCTGCTAGAAACCGGGTTTCTTTTGCCCAACCCCCCAAAAACCCGACTACTT
>NZ_JARPLU010000440.1:0-978 GCF_032349615.1 Limnospira sp. PMC 1279.21
ACAGTGTTTGAATAACTGGTTTACCAAGTGTTGTTACTGTGCTTAATGATTGAGACAAAGGCTGTATGCAACACCAATTATCGAGTGCCGTCTTATCATCGTGGCAATGGCGGTGTAGTAACTGAAGATTTTTGTATTCATCCTTTCCACCGTGGCTTCGAGGTACAACATGGTCTACTTCAGTTATGTCTGATGGGGTAAAGTATTGCCCACACCAAGAGCACCTGCCTTTTTGCTTTTTGAGTAGTTTTGCTACCCTATTAGGCGTTCCAATTGCTTGTCCTTTTCTGGTTGCCCAGTAAGTCCAGTTTCCGTCATAAAGTGTTGCTTCCGGGCGTATTAGGGTGTGTCTGACAATCGGAGTCCAGTCATGTTTCCATAACGTGTATCCATCCTTGGTCTGGAATAACCAAGTTTCATGTCTTTCTTTCCCATTACTGAGTTTGACCGTTCCCGGTCTAAAATATTTCCTCAGTTTATCGTGATTTGCCTTTCTGCATCTTGATACTGTCCATGCCATTAGGGGTCGAGAATGGAGTCGCCTCCATTCCCTCCCATTCAAAACCGTGCTTGAGACTTTCACCTCACACAGCTCCTAGTCTGACTGTTCCATTGTTATGGATACAGCTTTAGCCTTGTCTAGGGCTGTCTTGTCATCGCGGGTGTGGTGGTGCAGTAATTGAAGATTATTGTATACATCCTTTCCGCCTAGGCATCGAGGTACAATATGGTGAACCTCAATTACGTCTGATGGTGTAAAGTATTGTCCACACCATTTACACTTACCTTTCTGTTTCTTGAGTAGTTTTGCTATCCTTGTTGGTGTTCCAATTGCTTGTCCTTTTCTGGTTGCCCAGTATGTCCAGTTTCCGTCGTATGGTGTTGCGTCCGGTCTCTCTAGGGTATGTCTGACTATTGGTGTCCGTGCGAGACGTTTAGGAGTGAAATAGGGCTGCAATGCCTGAAATAACTTCCTAG
>NZ_JARPLU010000441.1:0-978 GCF_032349615.1 Limnospira sp. PMC 1279.21
CCGATCTCTACAAACTTTGCGGCCCTCAAGGAGGATGACTCGGTCGTCATATGGGGCAGTCAAGAAACGGAAAGGTGGATACCGGGGCAGCCTGACAATCCGATTGTCGACATCTTCACCACTGGCAACGCATTTACGGCGCTTCGGAGCGACGGGTCGATAGAGGTGCTCTGGCGAAGAGTAAGCTTTGATGGTGAATATCTTGCCACCGATCATCTTCAAAGCATCAACGCACAGCTTCAAAGCGGCGTGGTTTCGCTCAAGGCGCTGCCTAATCGCGCGGACATGGCTGCGCTCAAGGATGATGGGTCCGTGGTATCCTGGACCTGGACCCAGAGATTCCCCGACCCCCATAAGAATGCCGCCTTGGGGCAGGATGTGGCCGCAGAGCTTGCAGGTGGCGTCGCATCGCTTCACGGGAACCGTCACAGCTTTGCCGCTCTCAAGGATGATGGATCGGTCGTTGTCTGGAAAGGGACCGGGTACCCCCGTGTCCTCGATTCAGATGATTATGTTGGGTCCGCGACGGTCCGCGACGAATTGTCCGGCGGCGTGGTTGCCATCGCATCCACCGCACACGCCTTCGCCGCGCTGAAGGAAGACGGCTCGGTGGTAACCTGGGGCCTGCCGAACTTCGGAGGAACGAGCGAAATCAGATATACGCACTCTGCCGTTGCGCCTGACCCGATTGATGTTTCGGACGACCTGCGCGACGGGGTCGTCGCTGTCTATTCGAATTCGACCGCCTTTACCGCGTTGAAGGATGACGGCTCGGTGGTGACCTGGGGCAGCCGAAGTCAAGGCGGAGATCTCCTTTGGCCGGGGAATGGGTTCCGTGACGGACCGGAAGCCCTTCAGGAAGCGCTGAGCAGCGGTGTGACCGCGATCTATCCGACCATCAGCGGTTTTTCTGCGCTGAAGGAGGATGGATCGGTTGTCGGATGGGGCAGTAACAGGCCAAGCCAACTTGATGACGAC
>NZ_JARPLU010000442.1:0-970 GCF_032349615.1 Limnospira sp. PMC 1279.21
CCTGCCAACCTACTAGAGTCCGAGTCTGTTGTGTAAAGCGATCGCACCTGCCAACTTACTATAAACTAAGCCGATTTCTTGTCGGTTACTGTCGCAATTGGCGGGAGAAATTTCGCTGACGGTGCAGGGGATACTCGATGAGTGGTCGCAGTTTCTCCGCATTCAAAGGAAACCGGGTGAAAAACCACTGTACAGTATTTACCACAAGAGCTTTAACGATTTCCTCTATCGTCAGGATATCGTGGAGGAGGTTGAATCTTGGGTGGCACCGATACAAGAGCAAATTGCGGATAAATCATGGGAAATGCTTTATGGTCAGGATTAACCCCAAAAAGCTCGTCTTTTTTCCAGAAGTTGGGGGGATAATTCCTCTAACCTTGGTTAACCTTACCAGTCCTAAGTTGAACAATGGGTGAACTCAAAGACCGATTAGCTAAAATACCGAGAGAAGACGGACGGTGGCTGTTAGAAACCTTGCCCGGAAGTTTGTGGCGTGCCTCCAAAACTGCACGGCTGCACCAATTGCTGACGGATTTTGACTTTATGCAGGCAAAACTGGCGGAGTGCGGGGTGCAAGCGTTAATAGAAGATTACAATTTGGCGATGAGTTCGGATGTCTTGCTGAACCCGGAACAGACGGAAACCCTGCAATTAATCGCGGGGACATTGCGGCTATCGACTCATATTTTAGCCTCGGATACAACCCAACTGGCGGAGCAGCTTTGGGGGCGGTTGTTATCCTTTGAGAATCCAGAGATTGTGGCTTTACTGGAACAGGCGAAACAAGCCCAGAAAAAACCCTGGTTTCGTCCCCTCACTACTAACTTTACTCCTCCAGGGGGGCCACTGATTCGCACCCTCACCGGGCATAGTAGCGGGGTAAGTGCAGTAGCCATTACCCCGGACGGGAAACAAGCGGTTTCCGCATCATTCGATAAAACCCTGAAACTGTGGGATTTGGCTACCGGGT
>NZ_JARPLU010000443.1:0-960 GCF_032349615.1 Limnospira sp. PMC 1279.21
GCTACCTGAAAGCGGGGGGCACGAAGCCCCCGTGCTTCAGCCGGGGGTGCTGACGACATAACCAATATCAAATGCTTTCTATATCGGGATTCAATCCATGGGGGGCTAGGGGGACACGCCCATAATCAAAATACAGCACTTGTAGGGCTTCTTCTCTCGTCAAGGCATCTCCTGGCCTTAATTTTTGATGGGCATTATCAATGGCTTTGAGCATGAAAGCATCCTCATAGAGGGGGGTCAGAAACTCCCAGGCAGTTTTCAGGTCCTCGTCTGATATTCCTTCTATTAAACGGTGTAGTTTTTTTCTCAAAGATATCATGACTCTTGCCTCCCTTTAGTAGGGGTCGAGAATGGAGTCGCCTCCATCCCCTCCCATTCAGAACCGTGCGTGAAAGTTTCCCTTCACACGGCTCCTAGTCTGACTGTTCCATTGTTAAGGATACAGCTTTGGCGTTGTCTAACGCCGTTTTATCATCGTGACAGTGGCGGTGTAATAGTTGAAGATTCTTGTATTCATCCTTTCCACCTAGGCTTCGAGGTACAATGTGGTCTACTTCAATTAAATCCGATGGTGCGAAATACTGTCCGCACCAGGTACACCTACCCTTTTGCTTTTTGAGTAGTTTTGCTACCCTGTTTGGCGTTTCAATTGCTTGTCCTTTCCTGGTTGCCCAGTAAGTCCAATTTCCGTCGTATGGTGTTGCGTCAGGGCGTATTAGGGTATGTCTGACAATCGGAGTCCAGTTATGTTTCCATAGTTGGAATCCATCCTTAGTCTTGAATAACCAAGTTTCATGTCTTTCTTTCCCGTTGCTAAGTTTAACCGTTCCTTTGTTGAAGTAGTTTCCTAGCTTTTCGTAAGTTGCCATTCCGCATCTTGAGACTGTCCATGCCCGTAACATTGACCAGATGGTAGGGGTCGAAAGGAAAGTCACCTTTCCCAACTCCCATTCAAAACCG
>NZ_JARPLU010000444.1:0-944 GCF_032349615.1 Limnospira sp. PMC 1279.21
TTGAGCCATTTTCGTCCCATCTGCGGAGTGTTCTTTCATGGACTCCAAGGATTTGAGCCGCTTCCTTGGGTTTGACATATCTGGCAATAGGTTTATCCTCAACTCTTCTCGCTTCTTATACCATATTGCCCTAAAATATTAACCTAATTTGAGATTAAATCATGCTCTCCAAGCGTTTTGGTATTGCAACCAAGATTCGGGTATGCCCTACCCTATCTACCTTACAGCAAAAATATTTCTACAGCACTACGCTGACTAATTCATTCGCCGAGTTTTCGGTTACTGCCCTGTTTAAAGAGTTTTCGGTAGCTCTTGCTTGTTTATTTTCTCCTCAAAAGTGCTGCGCTATTTCAGCAGAATTTTCACGATGTGAGCGGTATTGCCACCTGGTTATGGTCGAAAGGGAAGTCACCTTCCCCAACTCCACTTCCAAACCGTGCTTGATAGTTTCCCATCACACGGCTCCTGATGTGGATACCCTATTTGTCAGTAGGAACAAGGTTACTACCCCTTGCTTTCGTACTTCAACTTTCAGAGCTATATGCTTGCGTTAGTCTTTAAACTCGCTTTCGCCATTAAACTCCTACTTATCGCGGTCTCTATATCCACACCGTGATTAGTGGGCATATCCTAACCATTACAGTTAGGCATTAGCTTTCAATCACATCCTTTCCCCTTAAAGGGTTAGGGGTCGAGAGTGAAGTCACCTTCACCCTCTCCCATTCAGAACCGTGCTTGATAGTTTCCCATCACACGGCTCCTGGTGTGGATACCCTATTTGTCAAAGGAGCAGAATCAAGAGACCTGCTTTCTACTTCGATGTTCAGAGCTATATGCACCACGTAGTCTTTAAACTCGTCCTCGCCATTATACTCTTACTGACCGCAGTATCTATAGCACAAGACAGAACACTTAGGACGTATAATGGAGAGGACGAGATGACT
>NZ_JARPLU010000445.1:0-925 GCF_032349615.1 Limnospira sp. PMC 1279.21
GCTATCGTCGCATTGTCCGGGAACAACCGGAAAAATGTCGCGTAAATGTATCAGAACCCATCATGCCACAAAATTTCGTTAGATCTCAGCCAGTAGCAGCATCTGAGCCAGACCTAAATAACCCCCGTGATATGCAGCCTTCCGACCCAGAACAACAAGACTCCACAGAACAACCAGAACAAATGTGGTTTCACACGGACTACGACGACTGTATGGAGATGTTTGCGGATTGGGAGACGGTAGCCGAATATCTGGGACATCACCAAGGTTGGTTTTGTCGATGCGCGCAACCGATGAAAACCGAACCCATTGGCGAAAACTCCTATTCCCTAATTATTGGACGTTTCGGGGCTTTTGGCTATCAAGTAGAAGCTAGAGTCGGCTTGGAATTAGTCCCCCCAGACGAAGCTGGAATCTATCGTATCCGCACGACACCAATTCCTGATTATGTTCCCCCTGGTTATGAGGTGGATTTTCAATCGACTATGAAACTGGTGCAACTGTCGGTTGAGGAGGTCTGTGAGAAATACCAAGTGGAACCGGAAAATTGTCCGGCGATCGTGACTGGGGCTAAATGGCATTTAGATCTGGCTGTGGGGGTGAAGTTCCCCAAGTTCATTTTGGATATGTCGCGGGCGCTAATTCAGAAAACCGGAGATAGCCTTCTCAAGAAGATAGTCAAACAGGTTTCTCGTCGCCTTAGTTACAAAACCCAACTAGACTTTCACACTACCCAAAACTTGCCCTTTCCCAAGAAACGTAAAAACCGCTAGTTATCTGTAGGGTGCGGTGGGGGGATAATTGCTGATGCCTTGGTAGCAACCCCCCACCGGTTATCGTAGCTGGGTCTAGGCTATAATAGATATGACGGTGCGAGACGTTTAGGAGTCAAATAAGGCTGCAATGCCTGAAATAACCTCCTAGA
>NZ_JARPLU010000446.1:0-921 GCF_032349615.1 Limnospira sp. PMC 1279.21
TGGATACCTTCTTCCTTAACAGTTTGTAACCGTTGTAAATACAGGGGTGATAGTTCCATAATTAACTCTCTCTCTTCTGGGTCTAAATTTTGCCGCGCTTCTAGCATCGCGCGCAGGTTATACAGTAATTCTAGCGTGGTTTCTCGGGTGGGATTGTCTCCTGGTAGTTGATAGAGTTCTTGCAAGGCTTGTTTTTGGACTCTCCCCGTCCCCAAAATCCGCAACCATAGAGTTTCTGCTGTCGGCGGTAGTTGGTGGATTACTATAATAGCGCTTTCCAGTCCCTTCGGCATAAAGTACACGCCACTCATCCAGTTTTCCAGGTCTACCATAGCGCCAAAATCTGCTAAGATGGCAGGGGATGCGGTCGGGGTCAGAATCCACAACCGGGGTGATTCTCCGGGAGCGAGCCGTCGTTTTTCCCGTTTGGCTTGGCGTTCCCATTGCGCCTTCATCTCTAATATCTTCACTAGACAACTGCGAATTTCTCCGGGTTGAACGGGATTGCTGAAAGGCTCAAAAACCGCTGGGGTGGTGGCTAATCTTCCTAATAAGCCTAGGTTACTCGCCGAGGCGATATTTTCGGGGTTGGGTGTGAAAAAGATGTCAATTTCTCGCCTTTCTGAAGCTAGGGTTTTGCTGGTTTCAGTTTGACCTAATGGCTTTAAGAGTTCCTGGATATATTGCTTGGTGAATTGGTCGTAGATAAATCGGGTCATTTATAGCTATTTTCGAGGTCTCTAATTATTAATTATACTCTAGTCTGGCTCCGACAGCAGCCCTCAACTGCTGCCTTCACCCCGCCAACTGAGAAACCCGGTTTCTTTGAGAAACCGGGTTTCTTAACCCCCCGGTTATATGTCACCGGAAAAGCGAGCCAAAAGTTCTTCCCGTGATAACTGCCAAATCAACTGAGCTTGT
>NZ_JARPLU010000447.1:0-916 GCF_032349615.1 Limnospira sp. PMC 1279.21
CAACCGCCTTTCAGACTTGCGATAGAACTGCGGTGCTTCCACCACACTGCCATCACTGGCAGCGATAAAATACCGCAACCCTAGGTCAATGCCAACAGCTTTTTGACTCGGTTCACTCTGCACCTGAACATCAACCTGGATGCAGAACTGAACGTAGTAGCCATCAGCGCGACGGACTAAGCGAACCCGTTTAATCAGGGATTCGTCATAGCGTGCCAGATCGTAGGTTCCGAGCAACCGCAATTCCCCAATCCCGAAGCCATCGGTGAATGTGATGCGCTTCGGCCCGAGCAGTTTCCATCCAGAGGTTTTGTACTCCACCGAGCGGGAATGCTTTTTGAACCTGGGGAATCCTACGGGCTTAATGCCCTTTTTGCAGTTGTCGTAGAACCGACTGATTGAACTCCAGGCCCGTTCTGCTGAAGCCTGACGAGCCATGGAGTTGAGTTTCTTGGCAAAGGGAAACTCCTCAGCTAACGCTTTGCAGAGTTTGCTAAGGTCGTATTTGCCGACATCTTGGCTATCCATCCAATAGCGCAACGCCTTATTACGGACAAACTGAGCCGTCCGTATAGCGTCGTCTATAGCGGTAGCCTGGGCAGGCTTTACCCGTGCTTTGAACTCAAGTACAATCATTTTCCCTTATATTAGCATATCTGGCGCAAGAATGCGGCTAAAGCCGCCGTTGCTTTTCATCCCTGGGCTAAAGCCACAGGGCTTTCAAGCTATCGTCTATTCACGTAAGCTCCGGGAATTCTACCACTATACAAAAGATGCCTAACTCGGGTGGTGCTTACACCCATCAATTTTGCGGCTTGAGAAGTACCTATGAACATTATCGGCAAAAACTATTACGATAGTGTTATGGTCGAAGGGAAAGTCACCTTTCCCAACTCCAATTCAAAACCGTGCTTGG
>NZ_JARPLU010000448.1:0-915 GCF_032349615.1 Limnospira sp. PMC 1279.21
GTGCGAAACGTTTAGGAGTCAAATAAGGCTGCAATGCCGAAATAACCTCCTAGAGGGCAATTAGACCTTTACACGGTTACTCAGTATCGGTCTAACCCCTCAACTGTATATATGTCCCGACGCTTAGGGAGTTGTGAATCTAAGCAAGGCAGGGAACTCAGGGTCAATCCCATTTAAGAAATCACAGAATACACTTTTATCTTCCAAGTATACTACAAGGAGGAGTATTTCAACCCACTTGGGGTGATTTGGGAAAGAGTAAAGGCGGTAGCCACCCCCAGTTTCAGAAATCACAAATCTGGGATTGAAGCGGGGAACGGAAGGCGTGAAGTAGAACCTACTACCAGAGGCGACCACTGCCAACCATCCATGATTAGGGAAACCGAATGTCTGGCTTGAACCACCGTAACTAGTTAGCAGCGAAATAGGCTGATACGCTGCGTCCAAAAGGACAAGGGGAAAAGTAGGGTAATTATGTCATCACCTACACAGACCTTTAAAATGTACCCCGGTGGATAGGACAAATCTAAAGATGGAATGCCCATATATACGGAACGTTGAAACCCCTGTTGGGCTCTCTGCGAGTACATCTCGTAGAGTAGTGAAAAGTGTAAGCGCAAGCCCATAAGGGGAAGGGATGTGACTGAAAGCCAATGCCTAACTGTAATGGTTGGGATATGCCCACTAGTCACGGTGTGGATATAGAGACTGCGATAAGTAAGAGTTTAATGGCGAAAGCGAGTTTAAAGACTAACGCAAGCATATAGCTCCCAAAGTTGAAGTCATAAAGCAGGGGGTAGTAACCTTGTTCCTTTGACAAAGAGGGTATCCACATCAGGAGCCGTGTGAAGGGAAACTTTCAAGCACGGTTTTGAATGGGAGTTGGGAAAGGTGACTTTCCTTTCGACCCCTACG
>NZ_JARPLU010000449.1:0-898 GCF_032349615.1 Limnospira sp. PMC 1279.21
GCTTCCGCCCGTTGTTCAGCTTCTATTCTAGCCAAAGTAGCCTCTTGCAAAGCCTCGTATGCCTCATCAGGAATTAGCAATTTTTGTCCGTTATCTTCTCGGGAAAACTCGATTATTTTCCCGGCAACTTGTAAACGCAAACCCAGAGTTGCACTGCGGTTATCCGTAATTAATTGGTAACTATCTCCCACTAAACGATAACCCCGTAATTGTTCAGTTATCCACTCCCCTTTCGGGTCAAATAACCAGTATTCTTTCACCTCCAAACTTTCATAGAGATTTTTCTTAACCGTTTGGTCCTGTTCTTTTGTACTCGGAGAAGTCATCTCAAAAATGACAACCGGAACCTGTCCCTCTTCCCAAATTTTATAGTTATCTCTTCCCCCCGGTTCCACATCAAAAATCACCATCACATCAGGGGCTACTCGCAACTTAGGGAAACCCGCCGCATAATACATAAATTGGTCAGCCAAAACCGTCGCTTTTCGGTTTTTTAGGTATTCTTTCAGAACTAGCATAGTCGCCATTATGGCGTAAACGTGATCATAAGTTTCTGCCAAGGGTTCTCCGTCCTCACTCGGATAAAAAACATCAGTTTTATGGGTCAGGGTGTCAACTGCTATCATAATTCCTAACTCCGCATTACACTGATATATATTATACACCCCACCCTAGACTAACTTGGCTGATATAGGCTTGACCGAAATAACTAGATGTTATTCAAACCAGATTCTGTGGTGAATTAACAACAGCAACCCACCCCAGAACCTCAATCAGGTTAGTTATCGTCTAACAATGTTTTAATTAACTTTTCCACCCGGTCTCGAACTTCCTCCCTAACCCTGGGAAAAATCTCCGGCTTTTCCGCTGGGTCGTCTAATTGCCAATCCTCAAATAT
>NZ_JARPLU010000045.1:0-32099 GCF_032349615.1 Limnospira sp. PMC 1279.21
GAGTCGCTAATATTCGCCGTGACACGATTCATAAAATCACTACTTTTTTGGCTAAAAACCACAGCCAAGTAGTCATTGAAGATTTGAATGTGTCAGGTATGCTGAAAAATCATTGTTTGGCGGGTTCTATCGCTGATGCTTCATTTTATGAGTTCCGTCGTCAACTAGGTTACAAGGCAGAACGTTATGGTTCAAAGTTGATTATTGCCGATAGATTTTATCCATCCAGTCAACTTTGTTCTAATTGCGGTTATCGTCAAAAAATGCCCCTAGTCCGTCGGACTTTTGAATGTCCAAACTGTGGCCTGAAGATTGATAGAGATTTGAACGCCAGTATAAATTTAGAAAAATCGCCTGGTTCAGACGATTACACTTGTGGACGGGGTGCTGCCGACAGTCCCGGACGAAGCCAGAAATAAACGTCAATATCCGGCTATGTCCGGTTTTGTTTAAGTTTTATAGAGCAGATTATTTAATGAGACTTTAAACCCAGTTTTTCGGTAAGATGTTTAAGATGCCTGATTGATCTAGGAGAAACGTAGAGCATGAGTCGGGGAGAAGGTCGCAAACTGAAACTAATGGTCGTCGATGACGAACCCGATAACCTAGACCTGCTGTTCAGGACGTTTCGCCGTGATTTCAAAGTCCACAAAGCCGATAGCGCCCTAACAGCCCTCGAGATTCTTGATCAAGAGGGAGAAATGGCTATTATCATTTCCGATCAGCGGATGCCTGAAATGAATGGGACAGAGTTTCTCGGTAAAACCGTTGAACGCTTTCCCGACACTATCCGTATTTTGCTGACCGGATATACTGATGTCGAAGATTTGGTCGAAGCTATCAACTCCGGTCAAGTCTTCAAATATATCACCAAACCTTGGAATCCAGAGGAACTGCGAACCGTTGTTCAGCAGGCCTCCGAAACCTATAAATTTTTTAAACAGCGCACTAACGCCCTGCGTCGGTCTTTGAAACGAGAGCGGCTATACAATGATGTGGTAATTGCCTTGCGCGAGTCTCTCGACTACGCAAGTATGCTGCAAACCATTGCAGATACCGTAGGTGAAACCTTTGAAGCCTTTGCTTGTAAGGTCAAACCTATCGAATCGGGATCTTTGTCAGAACAGGAGTTCTCTTATCAAGGTGAGTCGCACCCGGAACCCGAAAATACCATAGCCTTGATGCAAGCCGCTGTAGAAACCCGTCAAACCCAGATACCAGGCTGTCAGGGAGATGATAGCATCAGCCAAATTGTTGTTCCCCTTACCTATCAACACGACCTGTTAGCGGTTTTAGCCGTTTACCGCCATGCCGCAGACCAACCCTGGTCCGAAGAGGACATTCAACTGCTAGAAGTAGTTTCCGAACAAGCATCTCTCGCCCTGTCTCAAGCTAGACTATATCAACGTACCCTAGAACTCGCCGAGCAAATGCAGAGTGAGTTAAAGGTGGCTCGTCAAATTCAGATGAATTTACTCCGCCAAAGTTGGCCGGAATTTGACAATCTGAAGCTACAAGCCTGCTGCTATCCAGCTAGAGAAGTTGGGGGCGATTTCTTTGAGGTCTATATCCACTCTATGGGGGATATTTGGGTGGCTTTGGGGGATGTTTCCGGGAAGGGAGTTCCCGCCGCTTTGTTTATGGCTAGTGCCATTTCTGTCTTGCGCCGAGAACTCTCTCAAGATACCTCCCCAGAACCAGAACAGGTAATGCACAATCTTAATAGCATCTTATCTGATGATTTGATTGGCAATAACCACTTTATTACCATGGTTTTGGCTCGCTACACACCCGCAACAGGAGAAATATCCTATGCTAACGCTGGACATATCTACCCCCTGATTTGGGATCATCGTACCCTCCAACAACAAAACCTTAATGGTCATGGGAATGTCACAGTTGAGCCGATTTTTCTCAAGGAACGGGGTATTCCTTTAGGGATTCTTCCGGTCTGGCGCGGAAAAGTAGGTAGTCGTGTCTTGTCCCCTGGGGATGTATTTTTACTTACCAGTGATGGAATTACAGAGGCTACTGTGCTACAACAAGGCAATGATGGTAATTCCGCTCGTGCCATGCTGCAACAGGAGGGGTTATGGCAACTCCTAAAACAACAAACTAGCCTATTAAATTTAGAGGCTTTACTGGCTTCCATCCGTGAACAAAATCCGGTTCAGGAGGACGATCAAACCATACTCTCTCTGGAGGTTGTTTCAACAGATGATCACTGAGTTACAGGTGCCGAGCGATATTCGGTTTTTAGAAGTTGTTGAACACTGGCTATTAAGCAGTTTGGAAGTCCAGTTAGGGGACTCGGTGGATTGGCCCCGTCAGTCGAATCGGTTTCGCCTAGTCCTAGCTGAAGCCTATTCTAATGTCATTCGCCATGCTCACCGCGATCAGCCTGAACTTCCGGTGATTATTCGCCTAGAACTTGATCAGGGTGACATTCGCCTGGAAATTTGGGATCAGGGTAAGGGGTATCAAATGAGTGATTATGAACCACCGTTACCGGAAGATAAGCCAGTACATGGCTATGGGTGGTTGATTATGAAGCGCCTAATGGATCGGGTTGATTATAAACTTGAAACTGATGGCCGTAATTGTTTGGAGTTACAGGCTAGTTTGGGTTCTAAGGAGTCCTCGTCTTGACACTCTAACCCCACCCCCCCCTAGGGTGGCATTGGCTCGATGATTAATCACTTGGAACTGTTCACTTTTTCTCTCTGATGGCTGCTTCTGTTGACCGTTCTCAAATTCAACAATATCTCCTAGATTTAGGTTTTGATCAGGTCGGCTTTACCCCAGCCACATCAACCCCTGAAGAGGTGGAAGGGTTGCGTCTATGGTTAAAGGCAGGATATCAGGCGGATCTGGCTTGGATGGATAATCCTAAACGTCAGGATATTCGCCTAGTTATGCCAGAAGTGCGATCGCTTATTTGTGTTGCCATTAACTATTATACACCACATCAACATAAACATGAGCCACAATATGCCAAAATCTCTCGCTATGGCTGGGGACGAGATTATCACCGCATTTTGCATAAGAAATTAAAGCAGTTTTGTCAGTGGTTAAAACAGCAGGGTGAACATATCGAAGCCCGCTATTATGCTGATACCGGACCGATTCAGGATAAGTTATGGGCGCAACGGGCGGGGTTGGGTTGGATTGCTAAAAATGGGAATCTCATTACTAGAAATTACGGTTCTTGGGTGTTTCTGGGAGAGGTGTTAACTAATTTGGTCTTAGAGTACGATCGCCCCCATACAGAACATTGCGGCACTTGTACTCGCTGTTTGTCAGCCTGCCCGACTAATGCGATCGCTCAACCTTTTGTCGTAGACGCAAACCGCTGTATTGCTTATCATACCATAGAAAACCGAGCCGAAACCTTGCCCCCAGAAATAGCAACCAATCTTCATAATTGGGTGGCAGGTTGTGATATTTGTCAGGATGTTTGTCCGTGGAATCAAAGATTTGCTAAACCCACAAAAGAAGCCGCCTTTAATCCCTATCCGGAAAATCTAGCCCCGACTTTAGAAGAATTAGCCACTATTTCCGATGAGACTTGGAGTGAGAGGTTCACCGCCTCAGCTTTGCGCCGAATTAAGCCCTATATGTGGCGGCGTAATGCTCAGGCTAACATGAAATCATAATTCTGCCAACTCGGAGAAGATTTCAACGCGCGACGGATACGCGGACGGTGATCATCAGACGATCGCACTTCTGGGCTGTTGGGTTTCGGGGGTGCGATCGCCAATCTTTATCTCCCGTTCTCATCCTCTCCCGGCAAAAAATCATCATTTAAAATATCCGCGATCGCCTAGGGACACGCTACCGGCAATACCTCCAACGGCAACCCCGTCTCGTCCTTACCCTGTCGTCGTGTCCGGGGATACGCCCACAAAATCGCCTCCGGTAAGTAATTCTTCAAACTCGGCGAATCTTCCAAAATATCTAAAATTCGCGTGCGATGTTCGGTGATACTTCCCGCCCAACTTCCCGTCCGCAACTCCGGTTGAAATTCCCACTTGAGTAAGTGCAATAGCGCCATCGCCAAATTGCTGCGAAGACTGCTGCGTTCCCGCTTACTCATATCCTCAATTTCTTCGAGCAAGTTTTCCCAGTCCACTTGGTCATAATTGCGATCGCGCAATTGTTCCAATGTCCCCTCAATCCAGAGGACGTAATCTTCGCAGTCAAGTGTTGTCAATTGCTGTTTCGATAACGTCATATCCGATGATCGCCAATACGGGGTTTAAGGTTGATTCTGAGTTTCGGAAGTTCGATCGCCCTTTGTGTAAGTTTTGACTTCAGAATAATTCAATATTTTTTGATCTTGAGTGAGTAAGAATGTGTCATAAACTTTGGCTGTGGCAACGATAATTTGATCGGCAGGATCCGAATGAAATCCAGACAATTGAGTTGATTGAAGTATAATTGGAAGGCTCAGTTCTAAGATTTGAACTCCCGGATAGCTTAAAGCAAGTTCTAGCCATTCATGGACAGAACAACTAAAACTCAATCGGTTTTTCTCGACTAATTTAGCAACCTCCCAACAAGAAATGATGCTGATACCCAGACCACTTGTTTGATGGGTTTGAATGATCTCCTGGTTTTGGGGAGATAACTTGGGGTTTTCATCCACCCACCAAATCCAGATATGAGTGTCTAGAACGATCATAGCAATGCTTCCCAGTCATCTGCTGCGACGGGTTCGTAGGGATCGTCATAGTGAATCACCTTCCCATGCAGGGGTTGATCTTGGGAGGAAGGCTGTCGCGATCGCATATCCTTTTTGACCGTTTTCAAAATGGCTTCAATAATCAGGATACGCTCTTCTATCGATGTACCTTGTATTTTTTTCAGAATTTCTGATTCGATCATTTTTTTTGATGATATAATGGTTGTTTTGAGTGCGATCGCCAATCTTTATCTCCCGTTCCCATCCTCTCCCGGCAAAAAATCATCATTTAAAATATCCGCGATCGCGTAGGGACACGCCGCCGGAAACACCTCCAATGGTAACTGAGTTTCCGCCCGCGCTTGTTTTCGCGCACTGGTATAACATTCGTCCACGACACTGGCGAGATAATTCTGCCAACTCGGAGAGGATTTCAACGCCCGACGGATACGCCGACGGTTTTCGATAATACTCCCCTCCCAACTTCCGGTTCGCCATTTCGGTTGAAATTCCCACTTGAGTAAATGCAGCAATACCACCACCAAATTATTCTCAAGGCTGTGGCGTTCCCGCCGTCCCATGTCTTCGATTTCCTCGATTAAATTGTCCCAATCTACGTCATTATAGTGGCGCGATCGCAACTGGGCGATCGTCACTTCCAGCCATTGGAGATAGTCTCGATCGTAAAGCTGTTTGATATGGGATGGCGATGGTATCATAATTCTGGTGACTGAATCAAGTTTATTATAGCCTGAAAGATTGGACGATCGCACTTCTGGGCTCTTGGTTTCGGGGATGCGATCGCTTTCGGTTGATCTGGGAAAACTGCACTACAATAATTCTATTGATATCAACCCATGTCATGCTCGAAATTGTACTGAACTGGAAGCCCCGACCGGAAACCCTGACGCGACTGATGCAGGTTTCGCTGGAACAGCACAAAACCTTGGAATCGTTACTCGAAGAAGCGATCGACCAATACTTACAAACCCATCGTCCTCCTGTATCGCAGACGGATGCCGATCCGCTGATTGGCTTGTACGAGGGTGCATCGGAAACGAGCGATCGCGCCGAGGAAATTTTGCAAGCGGAAGTGACTGAAAATTCGGGTTTGTCGTGGAAAGATTAGATGCGATATTGTCGTGAACAATACCCAACCCATGAATTGATTGATGGGAGTTGAAGAGTAATTGTTGACAAGATAAAATCAACATAATTCATTGAAATTTGTCTAAAATAAAAAAATTCAGTTTATCTTGATAGTCCACAAATTTTTACAAACATAAGCGATATTACTTGTAAAATATTGGTTGTCTGCAACGCGATAACTTGTAGTTTAGGGAAAAATTCAATAATGCTAAAAAAATCTGAGATTTATCGACTGGTTCATGATTACATTGGAGTTAATCAGGGATACCTTAATGGATTTAGCTACAGTAAACATTACAAATTTTATGAAAACTATTGTGATCTAGACATTAATGTGGAGGATTATGAACCAGGCACTACACGAGAAAAATTTATTCTTATACTTGAAGAAGCCCATCCAATAGAGCAAGCTCAAATTATAAAGGGAGTGTTCAAAAAATTTCCTGTCTCATCTTTTCCAAAATATGAACAGGAGACAAAACAAAAACTTTATGATGAGTATCAAGAGATCCTTCATAGGATCGAGTCATCTGGGTGTTGTATTAGCGGTGAATTTAAAAATATAATTTTTGCAGCCAACGGTCCCAAACCAGAAATAGTTTTATCAGATGCTACAAGAAATAAAATTAAAATTATTAGGAATGAGGAATATTGTCTTGTGTATGATAGACCACTACCTGACAAAGGGTTGTTATGGGACGAATTAGTTGATTGGTGGGTTGACAGAGAACATTTGAGTGATTATAATCGTTCCCAACAATGTCATGAACTTTTTAATAGGTTGCTATTATCGCTCAAAGGAAACAAACCAGAGAAAATTTTATTTGATACATATTATAGATTTTTTATTAAAAAGTTGGAAAACAAGCTGCCAGCATTGATTCCGCAAGTCTATTTACATTACGATCCTTACAGTCTAAGATATCTAAAAATTATCAAACGACTACCTCGACAAAGAATGGATTTTCTATTGTTACTTCCACACAATAAGAGTATTGTTATTGAAATAGATGGCAAGCAACACTATTCTGATAGTAATGGACGAGCCGACCCTCAGCTTTACGCAGAAATGGTTGCAGAAGATAGAAATATAAAGCTTTCAGGTTATGAAATATACAGATTTGGTGGGCATGAATTTTCAAATTTTACACAAGCAAGACAGACAATTATAGATTTTTTCATCAATTTATTTGAAATGTATTCTGTTGGATAAATTATGAATATATCGGCGCATTCTCTCTCAAAAACTCAGTTTCGATTGAATGGCGATCGCATATTGGGAGATGATTATTTCTTATTGATTGAGTTTATACCATCCTCCATTGCTTAAATCTCGAAGTTCTGGTAAATCTAGTTTGGCTTTTTCAAAAATATCTGTTTTTGAAAAAATATCTTCCAGCTTTAGAAGATGGGTAGTTATATTGGGATAATTTCTGTGAAATTCTTGTAAACGGTTTAAGTATCCTGCTGTATAACCAACCCCTGACAACATAATGCCAATATCTGCATTGTTGATCATCAAATTACCGCAAAAATCAGCAGTAAACGAAGCATCTAAAGCAGTACGATAAAGTTTGCACTGAAAATAGATTTGTTTGTTACCAAGTACCCCATAACCATCAATTCCGCCATCTTTTCCGGGTGGCCCTGGATTCAAACCAAGGTGGGCGGCAAAACGCCGCCCTAAATCTTGCTTGACTGCTTGCTCAGATTCAATTATTCCCTGTACTAAAGGATTCATATTGTCTATCAACTCGCTTTTTGAAAAGATTTGAGAGCATTTTCAATAAAGTTTTCATGCATTAATTTGATGCCAAAAAAAATACATTCATTCACTTTTTCAGTCATCTCTAATTCTCGGAGCTTCTGATCTATATCAGGAGTGGGAAGAAAATCCTTATTGTACTTTTCTTGTTTGATTCTTGAATTGCCAATATCGGCTGAAGTTGCTTTTAACTCTTCTTGAAAATTTTGACACTCTTCTGATTTTCTCTTCTTCCATTTATCTATCAAATCCCGATTTTCTTGTTTCTTAATTGTTGTATCCATAAAATGGACGTAACTGATGGCAAAGTTGGGAAAATTTTCAGTCTTACCTCTCACAAACTGACCCAATTCAGTCATTTTCTCTGCCTCTGATTTTGTCAATTTATAGGAAATTTTATCTTGTAGCTTGTTTGGTCCCTCCTGTTCGGACTCTAGAATTCCTTTATTAATTGCACTTTTGATATTTGGAACAGTTTGCTTTTGGTGGTTTTTCGTCATTTTTATACCCTCTCAATTGAGTCAATGTTTAATAAATCGGAAAAATATTCATATAAATTTTCGTGATTTTCGTATTCCCAAATATACTGTCTTTCTTGATAAATAGCCGTTTGAATTTCATCTTGTAGCTCTTCCATCGGAAGAGCTATCTGCCAAAACTGGTTTTTTTTCTCTGCCTTGATTTGAGATAATTCTCTCTCTACTAACTCCCTTGGTATACCCAAAGGTACGATTGATACTTGTGCCATATAACCGGCTGTAGATCTGAGCTGAGATATCAGATCTAGCATATTAGGAAGTTGTTTAATTGCTCTTTCCCTTTGAGATGTGTTGACAGGGATTAAAATTAAATCCGGATCGTTTCCAACAATTGCCCTAACCGTATCGCTTTTAGGGGATTTGATATCTAAAACAATATGACTGTAAGATTGAGCTTGTTTTTTCACTGATTTACGTTCTTCATTATAAATAACCGTACTACTTCCGCTATCAACCAGAGAGTATGAATCATATTGATTTGGCGAACTCTCGTCGCGCGCAAAAAATTGCCAAAGGTCGGCTTGATCGTCACAATCAACTAGAAGTACACTGTCTCCCCGATTGAGCAATACACCTGCTACATGGACGGCTAACGTAGTTTTTCCTACCCCACCTTTATTGTGGGTACACAGAATAATCAATTTTTAGCTTCCCCCATGCTCATTGACTCGCTTAATTATAGCCAAATAAAGTAAACTGAGTCAACTTGCGAGTCTCCGGATCGTGAAATGCAAACACGATATCTTCCGGCGGCACACCTTCCCTCAACAACTTAGTGGCTTCAAAGTCGCCCTAGGTCAAGTGTATTTAGGGCGATAATAGGGAAGGCGCGATCGCCTCCCCACAATCCTACACCAAAGAGGGGAAGGCGCGATCGCTTTCCCAGCATTAGATAAGCTAGTTGCTTAACGCACCAGCCGGGATGCCTAAAACATCCTCAATTTTCGGCATTTGCTCAAGAGGAATCACTCGACCCTCATCTTCAAACCCTGCAATTTGATCAAAGTTCAAATAGCGGTAAAGATCCCCCGCAAACGGGTCGATTTTCTGGGTGATAATCGCCATATATTCCTCAACCGTGGGAATGCGACCCAACAGCGCACAAACCGCCGCCAATTCAGCCGAACCCAGATACACCTGAGCCCCCTTACCCATACGGTTATTAAAGTTGCGAGTCGAAGTAGAAAATACCGTTGTATTATCTTCCACCCTTGCTTGATTTCCCATACAAAGAGAACATCCAGGCATTTCCGTCCGCGCCCCAGCAGCCGCAAAAGTACCATAAACCCCCTCTTCCCGAAGTTGTTGTTCATCCATGCGGGTAGGCGGACAAATCCACAGACGCACCTTCACCGGACCTGCCCCTTCTAACACCTTAGCAGCAGCGCGATAATGTCCGATATTAGTCATACAAGAACCGATAAACACCTCATCGATTTTGTCACCCGCACACTCAGACATCAGTTTCACATTATCAGGGTCATTAGGTGCCGCTACAATAGGTTCAACGATCTCATCCAAATTGACCTCAAGAATATCCGCATACTCAGCATCGGCGTCAGCTTCCATCAACTCAGGATTAGCTAACCATTGTTCCATCTTGGCAATGCGACGGGTTAAAGTCCGAGCATCCTGATATCCACGAGCAATCATATTCCGCATTAGGGCTACATTCGATCGCAAATATTCAGAAATCGTCTCAGTCCCCAACTTAATCGTACAGCCAGCACAGGAACGTTCCGCAGTAGCATCAGTCAACTCAAAAGCCTGTTCCACCTTCAAATCAGGTAGACCTTCCATCTCCATAATCCGGCCATTGAAGACATTTTGCTTATTCTCCTTACCAACAGTCAGCTTACCTTGCTGCATCGCCACCCAGGGAATAGCATTAACAATATCGCGCAGCGTCACACCCGGCTGTAATTGCCCCTTAAAGCGCACCAAAACCGATTCTGGCATATCCAAAGGCATCGCCCCCAAAGCGGCTGCAAAAGCCACCAAACCCGAACCAGCGGGGAAAGAAATACCCAAGGGGAAACGGGTATGAGAATCGCCGCCAGTCCCCACCGTATCGGGTAACAGCATCCGGTTTAGCCAGGAGTGGATGATACCATCTCCCGGACGCAAAGCCACACCGCCACGGGTAGCAAAGAAGTCCGGTAGTTGCTTGTGGGTTTTGATATCCACTGGTTTCGGATAGGCTGCGGTGTGACAGAAACTCTGCATGGTCAGGTCAGCGGAAAACCCTAAACAAGCTAATTCCTTCAATTCATCCCGCGTCATGGGTCCGGTAGTGTCTTGGGAACCTACGGTGGTCATTATCGGTTCGCAGGAGGTACCTGGACGGACTCCCGGTAGTCCGCAGGCTTTCCCAACCATTTTTTGGGCTAGGGTAAAGCCCTTTCCGGTATCTTCTGGGATAGCAGGACGGGCGAAAAGTTCGCTGGGGGTTAGTCCCATTGCTTCCCGGGTTTTGTCGGTCAGGCTGCGACCAATTAACAAGGGAATCCGACCCCCGGCGCGTACTTCGTCTAGGATAGTTTCCGGTTTCAGGGTGAAGGTAGAAATCACTTCCCCGGCTTGGTTGGTAATTTCGCCTTTGTAGGGGTGAATGGTGATCACATCCCCGGTTTCCATTTTGCTGACATCACATTCTATGGGGAATGCGCCAGAGTCTTCGGCGGTGTTGAAGAAAATGGGGGCGATTTTTCCACCTAGGATATAGCCTCCCCGCCGTTTGTTGGGTACAAAGGGGATATCTTCGCCAATATGCCACAGGACTGAGTTAATGGCAGATTTGCGGGATGAACCAGTCCCGACTACATCCCCAACATAAGCTACAGGGTAGCCTTTTTGTTTCAGTTGGGCGATGGTTTGTATACCTTCGGGCATCCTTGACTCTAGCATGGCTAGGGCGTGCAGAGGGATGTCTGGTCGGGTGGTGGCGTGGGGGGCGGGAGAAAGATCGTCGGTGTTGGTTTCGCCAGGGACTTTGAAGACGGTGACGGTTATGGCTTTGGGGACTTTCGGGTTGCGAATGAACCAGGCGGCGTTAGCCCAAGCGTCTAGGACTTGTTTGGCGTAAGGGTTGATATCTGACAGCGCTAGAATGTCGTTGAATGCGTCAAATACTAGGGTGATTTTGCTTAGGGCGTTGGCTGCTTCGCTGGCAATATTGGAGTCGGAAGACTTCAGGAAACTTACCAGGGATTGCACGTTATAACCCCCTACCATTGTACCTAGTAGGTCGATCGCTCCTTGGGGACAGATGAGGGGACTGCTGATTTCCCGTTTGGCGATCGCTGTCAGAAATCCGGCTTTTACATAGGCGGCTTCGTCTACTCCGGGGGGAATGCGATCGCGCAATAGTTCCATCAGAAACTCTTTTTCCCCTTCCGGTGGGTTTTTCAGCAGTTCGCACAGTTCCGAGGTTTGCTCCGCAGTTAGGGGCAATGGCGGAATTCCCTGTTGGGCGCGTTCGGCAGCTTGTTGACGATAGGCTTCTATCATTACTTCTGTTCTCCTTTTCGTTTGATTATTTTATGCTACCTAGAATCCATCAAAAATGGCTAGGACGATTTATCCGTTGTCCTTCTGATTTCATCTCATGGTTTCTACTGCTGGGCTTTCAACATCTATCATTTGATTTCCCCCCTTACTCTATCGGAAACTAGATGAGTAGGATAATATCAAGTTACATAAAACTGTATTTTAGACAACATTATTAGTATCTCAGCTAATCATGATATCCTTGGTCTGCTGATTTGACGATGCGGATGCACCCTACAAATGTCATCTATAAAGGTGCTTTAGTCAGCTTCTGATTATCCATGGGTCTGCTTATTTGGGGATGCCGATAGACCCGCCCCATGTCATTTGATGAGTGACGACATTAATATTATACTACAATTTCCGCCCATATAACCTGTATATTAACCTTTATTATATGGATGGGCTGTTGATCCCCAGTCTGTTAAAGTTTTTTAAATTTGTCGGGCTATCTAAGTTGATTTGCCAGAAAAATAGTACAATCGTAATATAGGAAGTATGAGACGACCTGTGCATCTGCTCGGTAATCACAAGCGGCTGCGGTTGTTGATTGAATAATTTTCAGGACTCCCAAAGTGGCTGGCCAACATCAAAAAGCGCGTGAATATCAGTTTACAGACCCCAAGGGACAGAGCGATCGCCATTATAGAGAATTTTCCTCGGAGAGTGAGAAAGTGTCACCAACCCCTCCAGAAATAATGTCAATGTTGGTCCAGTCTCTACCTCAACCAGTGATGGTGAGCGACCATGATGGCACGATTATCCATTGTAACACAGCTTTGCTAGAAATATGGCAGGGGTCAAGGGAAAGTCTAATCGGACATAAAGAATCCTTTATTTATACATCCATTAACCATTATCAGCAAATTCGGGAACAGTTTGACCAAGGGAATGCCATAGACTCGGTGGAAATTCAAATCCGCCTATCAGATAGGCGGACGACTTGGGTATGCCTATCTATGCGATCGCTACCCTTAATCCCTGAACCGGTAGTTCTAACAATTTTCTCAGACACCAACAGCCATATTCGCCGCCCCAACCAAAACCAGCTAGACAATGAAGCTAGTTATCAAGCGGCGGTCGCCAAATTTGGACAAATTGCTCTCACCAGCCCTGACCTTGACTCTCTGATGGGGAAATTGATTACTCAGGTCAAGGAAACCTTAAAAATTAATCGCTGCATGGTTTTGGAACTACTACCCAATCATCAGGCTTTTTTACTACGTTCGGGTATTGGTTGGCGACCAGGGCTAGTGGGGTCGGCTCAAATTACTGCCTCTCCTAATTCCCAGGCAGGTTACACCCTCCAACAGGGTGAAGCAGTAATCGTTGAAGATCTGCGAGTAGAAACTCGTTTCCCAGGAACTCCTCTGCTACACAACCACAAAATTGTCAGCGGTTTAAGTGTGATTATTCCCGGACCAAAAGGGGCTAACTCCAAGCCTTGGGGGGTGTTGAGTGTACATACGCGACGAGTGCATCAATTTACCTTAAATGATGTACATTTTTTGGAGGCGATCGCTCACATTCTCGCTACGGCGATCGAGAGACAGCGGGCTGATGAACGACTCAAGTTGATGGAAAGAGCCATCAATAGCAGTCGCAATGGCATTATTATCACCGACGCTACTGAGTCGGACAACCGGGTGATTTTTGCGAACTCAGGCTTTGAGAAAATTACCGGATATTCTCGCCATCAAGTCATTGGTCGAAATTGTCGATTTCTTCAGGGTCGAGACAGTGACCCCAAAGCCTTGGCGGAGTTACGAAGCGCCATTGAAGAAGGGAGGGAATGTAATATTGAATTAAAAAAATATCGCCCAGACGGTAGCAGTTTTTGGAATGAATTATCAATTTCTCCGGTCTACAATAACCAAGGCTTTCTCACCAATTTTATCGGTATTCAAACCGATATTAGCGATCGCAAACAGGCGGAAGCTAACCTCTTATCCAAATCCGAAGCCCTGGCGCAGTTTAGCAGCAAACTTAAACAACTACATCGCATTACTACCCGTCTTTATCCTAGCCTAGAAGCCAGGTTTGAAGACTATCTACAGACCGGGTGTGAATTGCTGCAAATGTCAACAGGTTTAATTGGTAAAATCTCCGCCGGAGTCTATAGCTTAGAATTTGTTTATCCTCACTCCGACTTATTTACCATCGGTCAAACTGCGAACATCGCCGACACCTTTTGTGCTAAACCATATCACACTCAGGAAACCGTTACCCAAACCCAAGCCGGTCTTGACCCGGAATGGAGTCAAGTCCAAGCCTACCAGACACTTACATTAGAATCTTATATCGGTACTCCCATTTGGGTAGGCGATCGCATTTATGGCGTACTGAGTTTTGTTCACCAACCACAGAGAACCGTACCCTTTAAATCAGAAGATCGCGAAATTATTGAATTGATGGCACAGGGTTTAGGAGACTTCCTCGCCGCCCAAGAAATTGAACAGCGACAACGAGAGGCTGAACAAGCCTTGCGAGAAAGTGAAGAACGTTATCGGATGTTAGTAGAACTTTCCCCCGACACCATTGCTATTTACTGCGATGACCAAATTGTTTATATTAACCGTGCCGGGGTAGAATTGTTGGGGGCTAAACAACCCGAAGATATTATTGGTCGTTCCATTTATGATTTTGTGGATTATGATCAGACCACAGTCATTCTCAACCAAGAATTAACTGGAGAAGCCAAACAGCAATCGGCGACGCTTTTTGAACAACAATTAATCCGCTTAGATGCCGCAATTATTGACGTGGAAATTGCCGGCATTCCCACTAATTATCATGGTCGCGATGCCATTCAAATCATTATCCGCGATATTAGCGATCGCAAACAAGCCCAAGCCCAACTACTCCACGCCGCCTTTTATGACCCTTTAACCGAACTACCTAACCGCAGTTTATTCAACCAAAAACTCTCCGAAGCCTTACGGCGTTCTAAAGAGGACTCGAATTATCAATTTGCGGTTCTCTTTTTGGATCTAGATCGGTTCAAAGTTGTTAACGACAGTTTAGGTCATGTTATCGGTGATTTCTTGCTTATAGAAATTGCTCATCGCTTAGAAATATGTGTTACCAGCCCTGGGGATACCATCGCCAGATTAGGGGGGGATGAGTTTACCATTTTGATGGATCACATTTCCGACCCCAAACAAGCACTAGAATTAGCCGAAAAAATTCATCGGGAACTCAGCCAGCCCTTCTATATCGAAGGTCACGAAATTTTTACCACTGCTAGTATTGGTATTGTACCCAGTCGCGGATGCACCTTTAAAAAAGGAGCAGAGACCGACAACTACCACTGTTTATTATACAACAACCCCGAAGATTTTCTCCGAGATGCAGATATCGCCATGTATCATGCTAAAGAACGAGGAAAGGCGCGATCAGAAGTTTTTGATTTATCAATGCACACCCAAACCCTCGCCCTTCTGCAATTAGAAACTGATTTGCGTAAAGCCATATTTGGATCTGCTCAACTCAATGTTGCACTCAATCACATCTCTAGCTCTGAGTCCAACCCGTTAGCCTCAGCCATCTCTGATGTATCTGTCATACCTAGTCAACTCCCAAGTTTAAATGACTTTATCATTCACTATCAGCCAATTGTCTGTTTAATTACTGGTAGGATAGTCGGTTTTGAAGCCTTGGTGCGATGGAGACATCCCCGCCGAGGATTAGTGTCACCTGCTGAATTTATCCCCGTAGCGGAAGAGACGGGATTAATTGTTCCTTTAGGCGCTTGGGTCCTGGAAGAATCATGCCGTCAGCTTAGTAGTTGGAAACAACAACTTAAAAACTGGGAGAGGTCTCCGCAATCAGTCTCTTCTCACTTAACCATTAGTGTCAATTTGTCTGGGAAACAACTCAATCAGCTTAATTTGATACAACAAATTGATGCTATCTTAGCCAGAACTAATTGCGACCCGAAAAGCCTCAAGCTGGAAATTACCGAAAGTATGTTAGTTGAGAACTTCCAGACCGCTTTGATTGTTTTAGCACAACTAAAAGCACGCAAAATTCACCTAGCCATTGATGATTTTGGGACGGGATACTCCTCTTTGAGTTATCTGCATCAATTACCCCTCAAAAGTTTGAAAATCGACCAATCCTTTGTACAGCGATTGGAGGAAGAACCCAGCAATTATATCGATCAATACAGCCAACCTCAACAAATTATCAAGGCGATTATTTCCCTGGCTCATAACTTGGGGCTGGAAGTTACCGCAGAAGGTATTGAGACTCGACAACAGATGCAGTTTTTGCACAATCTTGGCTGTGATTATGGTCAGGGTTATTTGTTTTCTAAACCTTTACCCGCTGAAGAAGCTACTCAATTAATGCTTAACTCTGCGATCGCATATTCTAGCGAAAAATCGCGCTTCTTTTACGGTTAATTTACACTCCGTTGATGATAGTCTACAACCGTGAAGATACTTATCAAAATCCTGTCCATAGCATAAGTTTTCCTAATTTGTCTGGGAAGATAAATTTGAATCGCAAAATATTGTTAAGAATTGTTACAATTTTGTTGAAAATCCCTCGCAAATAGTTGACGAGATTATAGGGGTTGTGGTATCCTCAAATAAATCGCACCCAAGGGGTTACTATGCCTTGATTCAAAAATAGAGGCTACAACCCGCATTCTATCGCACTTAAACTTATTCTCTGCCGAAAAAATTAAATTTGCGATTCACGAGTTTTTGGGTAAAATCAGGGGGCCATTTGGGGGGGTATTGACAAAAACGACATTTTGTGCATAGACGACATTTTCCGGGTAGTTCAACTTCAGCGTTGACGGTAATAAATAATAATTTGTTTTCTAAGGCTTTACCTGCTGAAGAAGCTACTCAATTAATGCTTAACTCTGCGATCGCATATTCTAGCGAAAAATCGCGCTTCTTTTACGGTTAATTTACACTCCGTTGATGATAGTCTACAACCGTGAAGATACTTATCAAAATCCTGTCCATAGCATAAGTTTTCCTAATTTGTCTGGGAAGATAAATTTGAATCGCAAAATATTGTTAAGAATTGTTACAATTTTGTTGAAAATCCCTCGCAAATAGTTGACGAGATTATAGGGGTTGTGGTATCCTCAAATAAATCGCACCCAAGGGGTTACTATGCCTTGATTCAAAAATAGAGGCTACAACCCGCATTCTATCGCACTTAAACTTATTCTCTGCCGAAAAAATTAAATTTGCGATTCACGAGTTTTTGGGTAAAATCAGGGGGCCATTTGGGGGGGTATTGACAAAAACGACATTTTGTGCATAGACGACATTTTCCGGGTAGTTCAACTTCAGCGTTGACTGTAATAATAATTAGTTTCCTGACGATCGCCATTAGCAACCATACCCAAAACGGGAACTCCAGCCATTTCCAACTCTCGCAGAGCCAGATTAAAAGCTGATCGGTCAGTTTTTCCCAACCCGACCACCATCATCAACCCATTAGTGTGGGAGGCGAGTAAATTAGCATCAGCCAAACCCAACAGGGGAGCAGTATCATAGACAATTAAATCAAACTGTTGGCGCAGTTGAGCCATAACCTCCTGCATTCGCGCAGAAGCCAGCATTCGAGTCGGGTCAACAGGTAGAGGACCGGAAGTTAAAATAAACAGATTTTCATCCGATGGCGATCGCCTAATCAAAGTCTCGATCTCCAGATTACCAGCGATCGCATCACTGAGACCCTGTAAATTAGACACCCCCAACATCGAATGAATACGGGGGTTACGCAAATCAGCATCTACCAATAACACCCGCTGACCCATCGCCGCCGCCCCAATCGCTAAATTTAGGGCTACAGTAGACTTACCATCTGCAGGTCGTGCGGAACTAATCACACAGGAGTTGATGGGTGATTCCGTAGCCAAGTGGCGTAAATTAGCCGTAAGCGATCGAAAAGCCTCGTGAAATATCCCACAGGGGACCATCGACAAATTTGGTAGAACATCGGTCTCCCCAGTCAACCGAGAATTAGCCGGAAGCATCAAAGCATCATCGCTGGCTGGAATTACCCCTAACAGCGGAATGGGGGTATTCTCCGCTATTTCTTCGCTGTTGTGGAACACATTATTAAGGCGATCGACCAATTGAGCTATAATCATTCCCAAGCCTAAACCCGCCAATCCTCCCAAAGCTAGATTTAGGGGAATATTCGGCGAAACCGTCTCCAGTTGTCCGGATCTTTGGCGAGGAATCATGGGGGGGGCGATTAATTGCCAGGATCTAACAGGCGGTTCTATAGTTAATTCTAATTCCGCCTGGCGATCCGATAAGTCATTTAGTCGGGTGGTAGCGGTTTCTAACTGCTGATTTAAGTCTCTGTAGCGCCGGATGACTTCCGGTAAACTTTGAGAGTATTCTTGTAAACTGGTCGCTGCTGTTTGTAAAACGCGATCGCGTACCTGTAGCATTTCTATCTGATGTGCTGCTACCATCATCTGCTGAATTAATCCCATTCGCAGGGAGTCTTGGTGACTTAAAATACTGGGGTCTACAGTAGTTAAGTCTTGACCCAAAACCCGCACCGCCTCTTCTTGGAGTAATGGTAATAAATGATTGCGTTGGTCTAATAAAGATTGAATTTGCGGGGATGCTTCCTTAAACCTAGCCGACTCTACAGCTACCTCGGTTTCCACCGCTAAGAGTTTTTGTAGGAGGGTTTGATAGCGAGGAGAATTTGTTAAAGCCGAAGCCATCATCGCCTGTTGGGGGTCGAGTCCTAGTTGTTGTTGTAGAGTTAAATACCGAGACTTTTCCTCTTGGAGTTGGGTTTGGGTTTGTAGTCTTTCGGTTTCTATCATCCCTAAGCGATCGCTTATTTGGCGGCTGGTAACTTCCGGCGTAATCATCAGATGCTCCTGCTGGAGATTCACAATTTCTCGTTTGAGGTTATTCACCTGGGTAACTAGGGGATTAATTTTTTGATTAATCATCTCCAGCTTTTGGCTGTTTTCCGACGGACGTTGTAACCCTTGATGATATTCCAGATATCCCGAAGCGATCGCCTCCAGAATAAACTGGATCTTTTGCGGTTCACTATCTTGATAACTCACCTCCAAAATCTTAGTCCCTTCCAGCATTCGCAATTCCAACCGACCCGGAGATTTATCATTAAACAGAAACCGATAATCAACCTGGGGATAGCGACTTTGAATATTCTCCAAAATATCAGCCATAACCTGGGGACTCTGTAGCATTGTCAACTGAGATGCTTCGTCTAACCCCCCCAGTTCATCTGAGGAACTTATTAACAGTTGAAACGTCCCTCTATACTCAGGTAATTGTTCAACCGTCCACCAATAAACCCCCGTCACTGTTGTCGCAGCCACCCCCACAACCACCAACCAGCGACGACAAAACAGATCCGCAATTTTCGCCAACATTCCCCTCGGTTTAGCCCCAACAATCTCAACATTTCTCGCTTCCAAATCTCCGCGATACCAGGGAGAAAATCCCATACCCTCCGCCGATGAACTCCGGGTATAAATCATCGATAACTGGGAACGTCTAGCCTTTTTCATCTTACCTTACTCCCCGATTTTTGCGTGTGCTAAATAACCAGAAAATGAATTTTGCTTAAAAGATACTTATAAACCTCATCAACCCCAAAACATTACTAATCGGATTTAAGGTATTAAAAACCGTACCCATTCCCTCCCGAAAAGCCGCACCCCCTGAACGGTTCACCATAACTACATCGTTATTTCTCAGGACCGGATTATTAGCCTCATTCACATCATCCGATAGATTAACCGAGATCACCCTTCGGGAAACAGTCCCATCCGGGGATATACGGATGAGTTCTACCCTATTGGAGTCAGCCTGACCCCGTTTCAGACCTCCCGCCGCCAGAATCACCTGGTTTAGGGAACTGTTGGGGGGTAGACTAATCGCCCCAGGTTGTAGAACCTCCCCCACCACACTAACACGCATTATACCCGGAGAAAAACTAGCTGTTGCCACATTACCAGAAACTGTAGCATCTACAGTCCCCCCTTTAGGCACAATAATTGTATCCCCCCCTTGTAAAGCAATATCCTCCTGGAGATCTCCCTCTTGTAGAAGTTTCCATAGGTCAACCATAACAGTTTGTTCCGTCCCTGTACGACTAATGCGCCGCACCTGAATTTCTCGAATATTTGCTTCCGGTGTAATTCCCCCCGCCGCTTTAATAGCCCTGGTGACTGTATACACCCCAACCGGATCAACTCCAACTATACCTCGCCACTCCGATACATTTTCCCCCTCAGTCCCAGCCATGGTGTCAATGCTAAGGATATGGGTTCCTGGTCGGTTCACCTCCCCCACCACCGCCACATTAATCGGTCCGTCAGCATTACTAGCAAAATTAGCACTAGACAACTGACGCGCTTCGTGGCGATTAATATTTGTAACAGTCGGAATATATATCCTATCTCCATCTCTCAGGGCTAGATCTTGACTCAGGTCACCATTTTGGAGAAGTTCCCACAAATCAAGATTAACAATAGTTTCCTCACCTCCCCCCCCAGGACGACGGATTTTTACCTGGCGAATATCGGCGCTAGTAGTTATTCCCCCCGCCATTCGCAAAACACCTGTCACAGTAGCAGCATTAGAAACACCTCCCATATTTTGACTCTGGGAATTACCCGATACCATATAAGAACCGGGTCTCTTAACTTCCCCAGCGATCGCTACTTGAACAGGTCTCCTATCTAATAATTTTACCGTAATCAGTGGTCGTTGTAAATATTCCCCATATCGTTCTTTCAGCAGTTCCGAAACTTGATCAATTGTCATTCCCTGAACCGTCACTCTCCCAATTAACGGGAGGTTTAAACTTCCATCTACTGACACCTGATGACGACCTCTTTCGCCACTATATTCGGGAACATTGAAAATATCAATTTCTATGGTATCACCCGCCCCTAAAATATATTCCCCCACCACCAGAGGAGACCAATTGTTAGCCCCATTATTACCATGATTAATTGTCGGCATTGGTGGCGGTGGTAAAAACTCCCCCCCAGCCGGGAGAGACATCAACAGCCATGTTAACCCCACACAGTTGACTGTTAATCCGAAAAAACATATTTTTTGGGTTGTATAAATCAGCCCGTTTTTGAGAATTTGATTATGTTTGATGATATTATCCATTTCAATAAAATTATCCGCCTATTTTCAGAATCGCCGAATTGTGTTATAACTATATTCTGTGATTGACAATTGCCGAGATTGATGGAACAATTGCAAACAGATGTTTTAGTGGTTGGTGGAGGTGCTGGGGGAACTGCCGCCGCCCTCCAGAGCGCCCGTGGTGGGGCTAATACTATTTTAGTGAGTGAATTTTCCTGGTTAGGAGGAATGTTAACCTCCGCCGGAGTAGCTGCACCAGACGGGAACGAATTAGTAGCCTTTCAGACGGGTCTATGGGGTGCTTTTTTAAGAGAACTTAGACAAAAACAACCCACGGGTTTAGACTGGGGATGGGTTAGTTTTTTTAATTATGACCCCCGCATAGGCGCGCAAATTTGGTCAGACTGGGTAAAATCTCAAAAAAATCTACATTGGATTTCTGGATATGCACCCCTAGAAGTATTGCGGAAAGGCGATCGCATTACTGGGGTGAGATTCCCAGATTTTACCATTAATGCCCAGGTTACCATTGATGCCACAGAATTAGGAGATATTTTAGCTCAAGGTGAAATTCCCTATCGCTGGGGTTGGGAATGGCAACAGCAATGGCAAGAACCTAGCGCCCCAATTCAATCTAGCCAATTTACCGATAATTGTCCAGTACAAGACCCCACCTGGGTAGTATTATTACAGGATTTTGGCGAAACACAAGCCCCAGCCATTAAACCTACCCCAGAAGCCGATTTTAGCAAATTTCAGGGCGCTTGGGATGGCTACGACCCCCAACAATTCCTCAACTATGGTCGCCTACCTGGGGGGTTAATGATGATAAACTGGCCCCATAAAGGCAATGATTACGGGGTAGGATTGGATCGTTTGATTGCTTCAGCGCCACAAAAACAGGCATTCTGGCGGGAAAGTCTACAGCATAGTCTGAACTTCGCCGCCTTCATTCAACAGCACCTAGGAAGGCGCTACGGCTTGGCTGAGAGCATATTTCCCCATACCATGTCAGCTTGGAAAACTGACCTAGGCTTAACTCCTCAGCAACTTGGCGCTTTTGCTATTCATCCCTACTACCGAGAAAGTCGCCGTCTGTGTGGAGTCCAAACGATTACAGAAAATCATATTTTACCTGTCTCAGGAAGTCGCGTCGCCGCCTTACCTATAGACCACAATGGACAATGTGAGGCGATCGCCATTGGTAACTATCCCAATGATCACCACTACAGCGCCGGGTTACTACCAGTTAAACTTAAACTCTTACGCTGGGGAGGTCGCTGGACGGGAACCCCCTTTACTATCCCCTATCGTACCCTAATTCCAGAAACTACAGAGGGCTTAATTGTGGCTGAGAAAAATATTTCCGTTTCCCATATCGCTAATGGCGCTACCCGTCTACAACCTGTGGTTTTGGGTATCGGACAGGCGGCGGGAATGGCTGCGGCTTTATCTGTCCAACAGCGCATATCTCCCCGAATGCTATCAGTGCGATCGCTTCAACAAGCACTATTAACCGACCCCATAGCCCCCGCCGCCATTATTCCCCTGTTTAACCTTACAGGCGATCGCGCCGATTGGCTCAAATGGCAACAATACTATTTAGACCACCCACAAGCCTATCCCATAACTGGTGAAGTTCCCCCACCCGACCCCCACCCGACACAATTAATATCACCCTCATTATCAGAATTTAGCGGACAATTTCACCGCCACCCAGACCACGAATATTCCCTCACCCTCTCTCAACCTCACTCACTCCTCGGTCAGGTATTGAGTCTCGTTACCCTCCACCCACACATTAATCAACAATTACAAACCATACCTACCGCTACCCCCATCACCGTTTGGGGACGACACAACTCCGCCGGTCGCTGGCTACTTGTCGAAGTCATCAAAGAGTTATGTTAAGTTTTGTAACAAAAAAAATCGCCTTTTATGACTGGGGGGGTTGACAAAAGCGATCGCCCTGTGGTATTATATGTAATAATGGGAATATTAACAATTTTATTTTTTGCCTACATATTCCCAAATTAATCTGTACTATCTTAATAATACCACTACCGTCCGAAAACTGTCAACCCCCAGCGGTAGATGCCAGCGCCACAAGTCAAGTATTGTAGGGCTGAAGGAAAAAATTATCAGATTATCCTTGAGATTATCCTGATGTAGGCCTATTGGGTTGGTATCAGGAAATGGACGCTTTAATACGGACATTTCTATGAAACTCAACCCTACATTTGGCTTTTCTATGTTGCTGTTGTTAGGCATGAGCAGTGCCGCCCAAGCTATGGAAATAAGACCAAGCAGACAGCAATTAGAATCCATGACTAACCAATATATGCTCTCAGCGCAAACGGAGCATCATGGCTCCCGCAGTCCCTGGCAAGGAACACCCCGACGGGGATTTGCTGAGACATTCGAGCAAACATCTCCATCAGAATCCCTGTTTCCCCATCGTGGCAGTGGCAGAGCTAATCAATGACTGATGATTCCGGTACAAAAATCCCCTTCTAGTGTCATGTTTTAGCCCCAATAAATTTTAGAACATAAATCCGAGCATTTGTCAACAAATACAACCAATCTATAAAGACCACAACTGCCGAACATTTCCATTAGTTTATGGATGTTGGGCGGTTTTGTGTGTATAATAACGATATCTCAATCAAACTCATCTCAATTGGAAAGCCCTGAGTGCCGAGGGTGCATCCAAACTACTATATTACCAATTGAGGAAAGGCCAGGTCAGTTGTCTAATCAAATAGGTTGCGCCCGGTCATAAGTCCCCGTGGCAGACCCATACTAGCATCAGGGATAGAAACTGCGCGGTCTCCAGTCGTTTATTTATTTACTCAGCAATAGATCTGGGTAATATCACCCATTCTCACTAATGGGGATGATACCATTCATCCCATATATTATTTATGAAATTCCAGGGATTATCATGAAAAAAGATACAGATCTGATCAAAAGCCTTAGCCCCAGCGCCATGGATCAGATCATGCTTTATTTGGCTTTTAGCGCCATGAGAACCAGTGGGCATAGACATGGGGCTTTTTTAGATGCGGCGGCAACTGCGGCCAAATGTGCTATCTATACAACTTATATGGAGCAGGGTGAAAACCTCCGCATGACTGGACACCTACATCATATTGAACCCAAACGGGTGAAAGTGATTGTTGAGGAAGTGCGGGAAGCCCTGACGGAAGGGAAGCTCTTAAAAATGTTGGGTTCTACGGAACCCCGTTATCTGATTCAGTTTCCCTATGTGTGGTTAGAACAGTACCCCTGGCAACCGGGAAAAGCCAGAGTCCCCGGCACGAGCTTAACTCAAGATGAAAAACGGGTAATTGAAAGTCGTTTACCCAAGTATTTACCCGACGCTCAATTGATCAATTCTTTTCAGTTTATGGAATTGATCGAGTTTCTTCACAGACGTTCCCAAGAAGACATCGAACCTAGTAGACGGATGCCATTAAGTGAAGCCTTAACAGAACATATTAAACGGCGCTTGATCTACTCTGGCACGGTGACGAAAATAGATTCTCCTTGGGGGATGCCTTTCTATGCTCTGACCCGGGCTTCCTATTCTCCCGAAGATCAGGAAGAACGGACCTATATTATGGTGGAAGATACGGCGAGGTATTTCCGTTTAATGAAGGACTGGGCGGAACGTCAGCCCAAGGTAATGCGGGTTTTGGAAGAATTGGATATTCCGAGCGATCGCATTGAGTCGGCTTTAGAAGAGTTAGATGAGATTATTCGCCAGTGGGCCGATCGCTATCATGAGATCGGAGGTGAACCCATGGTCCTGCAAATGGTCTTTGGACCCCAGGAGACCGATTAACCCCCCTTTGGTAATCTCTCTGGAAAATAGCCGTTTTTTATGGCTCGCCACAGGGTAGGATGTAACGATGTGAAAGCTATGGCAGAATCGACCATCCATGACCCAGGACCAGATAGCCGAACAGCTTCTGGAGTTGGCGGCAAAAGCCGGAGCCGAAGTGGCGGAGGTATTCCGAGCTAGGTCCCAAGCTCGCCCCCTCTTTTTTGAAGCTAACCGACTCAAACAAATCGAACGCATTGAATCAGAGGGAATTGTTCTGCGATTGTGGCGCGATGGCCGCCCCGGATTGGCTGTCGCCCACGGTGCAGTACCCCCTCAAAAATTAGTGGAGCGAGCGATCGCCCTATCAGCCCTTAATGACCCCGAGACTATTACCATAGCTGATGGTAGTTCCCTAAATCACTATCCGGCGATCGGAAATTCTATGGAAGTAGAACAGCTTATGGCTTGGGGAAAAGAGACTATTGGCTGCATTCGAGATATCCACCCAGATATTATCTGTTCGGGAGAATGGGATTGTGAAGTAGAATCAACCCGCCTGATTAATTCCAGAGGTCTTGATTGTAGCCACACCGATACAACCCTCAGCGCTTATTTAGAAACCGAATGGGTGCGCGACAGTGATTTTCTCTACATTTCCGACGGTCAGACTCAACGGGGTAGCCTTGAACCACAGTTATTGAGCCAACGCATTCTTCAACGGCTGGAATGGGCTAGGGAAAACGCATCCCCCTTGGTTGGGCGTGTCCCCATTTTATTTACCGCTAAAGCGGCAGATATGTTATGGGGTACAGTTTCCGCCGCCCTCAATGGTAAACAAGTCCTAGAAGGGTCTTCTCCGTGGAGCGATCGCCTCGGAACTCAAGTTGTGTCTACCTCCCTTACCCTCTCTCAGAAACCCGCCCTAGGGCCGTTTAGCTGCCCCTTTGATGATGAGGGAATCCCCACTCGCCCCATTGTCTTTATTCAAGATGGCATACTCAAGCTATTTTATACTGATTTAACCACTGGGCGCACCCTCGGTAGTGGCACCACAGGGAACGGGTTTCGAGCTGATTTAAATAGTTATCCCATCCCCGGATTATTCAATTTGTTAATTGAACCGGGACGCGACTCTATGCAAGACTTAATTAAACAGCTAGACCACGGTCTAATTATTGATCAGATGTTAGGATCTGGTGCCGGAATTACTGGGGAATTTTCCGTTAATGTCGATCTGGGATATCGCATTGAAAATGGTCAGGTTGTCGGTCGGGTTAAAAATACCATGGTTTCCGGAAATGTCTACACCGCCTTAAAACAAGTGGTTAGTGTGGGAGGAGATGGTAACTGGAATGGTTCCATTTATACTCCATCTCTGATTGTCGAAGGGTTATCTGTTACCGCCAGAAGTTAATCATCAACATTTGATTAACGCCAATTTTTCTCGGCTTGGTCTAAGACATAGGCGGCGACCTGTTGAATTTCCGAGACACTCAGACGGTCAGAATAAGCCGACATATTGCTTTTACCATTAGCCACAATTTCTGCGATCGCCTCTATTGAGTCGTAGCCATTCCGTTGGAGAGCCCGCTGTTTCAGATTTTTACCCCGCCTAATAATGTTACCACCACCAGCATGACAGCCCACACAGTGGACGCTAAAAATTTCCCCCCCCTTCTCAATATTCAGATTATCTGCGATCGCCTTTGGTGTCCAACAACCCCACAATAAACTAACACTCAGCAGTAAAATAGTTAACAGATTTCTCATGATCATCAATTTTTGTTAATCGCTTTCTCGTATTCCTGAGACTTACTTAGACTCGGTTGTAGGTATATTATAAGCCGGAATGGTAATCCTAAACTCTGTACCTTGACCAGGTTCTGAACAACAGTTGATTTTACCTTGGTGTTTTTCTACCACAATTTGATAGCTGATAGACAAACCTAAACCTGTACCTAATCCTACCGGTTTAGTCGTAAAGAAAGGGTCAAAGATATGAGATTGAATATTTGACGGGATTCCCGGACCGTTATCAGCTATGGAAATTTGCAAGCAATTTTTACCATTATCGATATCAGGAATTAAAGCAGTGCTAATCATGATTTGGGGTGAAAAATTATCCTCTGGATGTTCTTTAATATGAGATTCCATAGCATCTATCGCATTACTTAGCATATTCATAAACACCTGATTAAGTAATCCCGCATAGCATTCTACAGGCGGAATATCACCATAATTTTTCACGATTTCAATGGTGGGATGATGAGGTCTAGGCTTCAGACGATGTTGCAGAATTAACAGAGTGCTATCAATACCCTCGTGAATATCAACTGATTTGCGATCGGCTTGCTCAAGACGGGAAAAATTACGCAGAGATAACACCAGTTGGCGAATTCTTTGGGATCCTATCTGCATTGATGCCAGAATTTTCGGTAAGTCTTCCTGAAGAAAATCTAATTCGATTTCCGTTTCATAGCTTTCAATCTCCGGGTGTCTTTCGGGATAGTATTGATGGTAAAGGAGGATGAGTTTAAGTAAACTATCGCTATACTCGTTCACATAGCTTAAATTCCCAAAAATAAAGTTAATCGGATTATTAATTTCGTGAGCGACTCCAGCCACCAACTGACCCAGACCTGACATTTTTTCCGTTTGAATAAGTTGGCTTTGGGTACGTTTCAGTTCATCCAGAGTCTTTTCTAACTGTTCCGTTTTCGCTTGTTCATTATCTAAAGACCTTTTGAGTTCAATAGTCCGCTGCTGTACCTGTTTTTCTAGGGTACTGTTTAATTCTTGAACCTCTCGATACAGCATATATTGTTGAATAGCCATGGAAAAATGTTTCCCTAATGCTTGACCTAAGCTGATTTCATCCGCTGTCCAAGGTTGGGCTTGACCTTGTTTGAACTCCCGCCACACTTCAAATGATTGTCTGGGCATCATTTGTTTTAAACTAGGATCAAAACGTCCCGCCCAGATGGTTTCTGTGTCAATTTCATTACGAAAAATAGTTAGACATCCCAGGTTATTATGGCGGTATTGAATCGGAAATACTAACAAACCCCGAATGGCCGTAGCTTGAAAAGCTGGGGTAAAAATTCGCAGTTCTGATTCTCTATATAAATCTGTAATCGCCCAAATATTCCCCCTACAACTATCAAGCGATCGCCTACCACTGTTACACTTAAACCCCTCTCTGAGCCACTTTTGCCAGAGGGGATGTTCTTCCATGATTGATTTGGTTTCCCATGAAGGCATCGTCGGCTGTTCACCACAATAAAACACCTCCGGGGTCTTTTCAGGATGAGATTGGATATATAGTCGCCCTCCTGAACCTTGGAAGTCCTCCACAGTCGCCTCTAAAGCCGCTTGTAACTGAATCGTCGGCTGTTCATGCAGGAGAGAAGCTACCTTATTAATAGTAGCTTCTAACATCGCCTGTTTACGGGTTTTAGCCAGCATATCAGCTTGACCAATGGCTATGGTCATCTGATCGACAACTAATTGCAAAATCTGCAATTCTAATGGGGAAGTTTCCCGGGGCTCAGAGTGGTGAGAAACCAATAACCCCCACAATTGATTTGATGAGGTTGAAAACTGACCAGATCGGGATTTATCATGGTTTTGCCCCGAGTACAGAATCGGTACAACTACCGAAGACTGCACTCCCATCGCCGTCAGATAACTGATATGACAAGGGTCTACAGATCTCGATTTTATTTCTGTCGTCGGTAGCGGTTCCCCCGTTTCTGGAGAGTCTAGGGGACTTATACTTATGGTTCCAGAGTGGACATTAACTATGGTTCGCTGCCGAAGTTTTACATAGCGATCGCGTGCTTCTTGGGGAATATCATCCGCCGGAAAATGCAACCCTAGCAAAGAAGGAAGGCGATCGTCATAAATCGACTCCGCCACCACTTCACCACTCGCATCTTGATCAAATCTATAGATCATAATCCGGTCTGTTCCTAAAAATGAACGGACTTCCGCCACTGTGGCTTTCAGAATTTCTGGAAGTTCTAGTGATTGCCGAATCCTACTAATGATTCGACGTAGCAAAACTTGATGATCAAGTTGAGATTTAAGGTCTTGTGCAGTGTCCACAGTGTACATAAGTTTCCTGATTGGGGAGGCAGTTTCCAGAATCCCGTTGAGATTCTCTCTATTTAACTACAATGCTAAATTAGGTTTTACTATTTTTCACAGATATTTAGTCTGCTTTGGTGATTTAAAATTGCTGCTCTTTTCAGAACATTGGTGGCTACTACGATATGTCGATTGTAGTTATTCTAACAAAACAATGAGAGATTCCCATCCAATACCTGGCCAGGGAACTTCATTATTTCACCTTAATCTCAATCATCCACAATCGATAACTCTATGATTAGGGTTATGTTAAGTATTGTAACAAATTGTTAAGTTTTGTTGCGGAAAATTTTTTTGCTGGGGGGTGCTTGTCTTTTTGGTCGGCTTCTGGTATACTTTTAGATAATGGGAATAGTGACAATTTTGTTATTTGTGGCTAAATTTTCATTATTTAACTGTACATCAATATACTACCATTAGTTCCCGGTGCTTGTCAACCCTTAGGGCGGGGGGCGGCGAAAAATTTTTTTTTTGAAAATAAGCCCCCTGGGAGAGACTTGTGGGGGTTTAGCACAACCCCTAAATCAACAAAACTGATTCCGGGTGAAAATCAGAAAGGACTCAATTTCTTGATAGCGCGACCAGCCACATCACCATAGCGAAGGTCGCCAGAGAGGATTTTAGTCATCAACTCAGTAGCAGCAGGAACTTTAACCGCCGCCTTGTAACCAATACCAGGGAAACTGTAGAAGACACCAGCCAACCGTGAAGCCCAAACCATATCTACGCCCCATTCGGTTCGGATAATTTGGGTATATTTTTCGAGTGCGCTTTGGTCACCACCGATCGCCATATCGATCGCCTCTGCGGCTTTGATACCGGTCAAAATAGCGGGGCGGATACCTTCCCCAGAGAGGGGGTCAACAATACTAGCAGCCTCTCCGGCGATGAGAGCATTTTGACTATGAAGGGTGCGATCGCCATCCCAAAGTCGCAAAGGATGTTCAACAATAGGGGAATTAGGATTTAGCCCCAAGGCTTTCAGGTATTGGCTCAAATCTTGGCTCAAATTTTTAGGTTCTTTTCCCCGGAAAGTAGTAGTGCTAACCGTGTAACCATCAGCCTTGGGAAACCCCCACAGACTGCCATTTTTCACCATACCAAATTCAAAAGTTGGCACATCTGATAATTGAGTAGCTTCCGTGACCATAGCCAGTCGGGGATTAGACTGTTTGAGGCGTAACCATGAAGCCACAGAGCCTTTTGCGCCATCTGCTGCAATCAGATATCGACCTGTGAGGGTTTCACCATTAGCAGTAGTTAATTGCCAACTGTCGCCTTTAAACTCAATAGCAGTAACTTCCGTATTAGGTTGGAAACTAGCGCCTTGATCTTGAGCCTGCTGGATAAGGAAAGCATCAAACACATCTCGGCGGACCATCCACATAGGTTTTGATATAGCAGTTTCGGCGGGGTCAGCCAGTTTGAAAGTGTAACGGATTTTATCAACAGTAGTGGATATGGCGGGAGTAAAATCAAAATCAAACCAGGCGGCGATCGCCGGAGAAACCCCACCACCACAGGGTTTATTTCGCGGCCAGGAGTTTTTTTCGACCACCAGAGGATTGCGCCCGCGTTTAGCGAGATGATAAGCCGCCGCCCCACCAGCGGGACCAGCTCCAACAATGATACAGTCAAACATAAATTTCCGTGATTAACCTTTGTTTACATCAAGGGGGGGTTGCGGGTGGTTTTGGGGGATGAACCCCCAAGAGAATACATCAGACGGTCATAATATCCTTTTCTTTGGCTTCGAGTAGTTCATCGACCTTGGCTGTGTATTTATCGGTGAGTTTTTGAATTTTGTCTTGAATATCGCGGGATTCATCCTCGGAGATATCCCCGTTTTTTTCTTGTTTGCGAACGGAGTCGATCGCATCTCGGCGGATATTACGAACTGAGACCCGGCCTTCTTCGGCATATTTTCCGGCAAGTTTGACAAATTCTTGGCGGCGTGCTTCCGTCAGCGGCGGAATATTCAGACGTACAACTGAGCCATCGTTATTAGGTGTCAGTCCCACGTCTGACATAGAAATAGCTTTCTCAATGTTGTTAAGAGAATTGCGATCGAAAGGTTGAATAGTAATAGTCGAAGCATCAGGAGTGCTGATACTTGCCAAAGATTTAAGAGGAGTCGGACTCCCGTAGTATTCTACGGTAATCCGGTCTAATAGGGAAGCATTAGCCCGTCCGGTTCGAATCGTATTAAAAGATCGCCCCGTAGATTCTAAGGCTTTTTTCATCAGGTTTTCAACATCAGCTAACTTCACAAGAACCTCCGACATAAGTTCCAACAGTTTCACCGACCACAGCCCGGCCAATATTGCCACGCTCAGTCAGGTTAAATACAATAATAGGAAGATTATTTTCTTTGCACAGGGCGATCGCCGTACTATCCATCACCCGTAGGTCATGGGTCAGCACATAGCCATAGGTAAGAGTATTATAGCGACGAGCATCAGGATTAACTGCCGGGTCACAATCATAAATTCCATCTACCTTAGTGGCTTTAAAAATCACCTCTGCGTCAATTTCCGCCGCCCGCAGTGCGGCTGTGGTGTCCGTGGTAAAAAACGGATTACCCGAACCCGCCCCAAAAATCACCACCCGGTTTAGTTCCAAATGGCGAATAGCTTTGCGGCGGATGTAGGGTTCAGCCACTTCCTGCATAGCGATCGCCGTTTGTACACGAGTCGGCACACCTATTTGTTCTAGGGCATCTTGTAAGGTGATCGCATTCATCACTGTAGCAATCATACCCACATAGTCTGCGGTTGCCCTATCCATTCCCGCAGAAGCCGCTTTCATTCCTCGGAAGATATTACCGCCGCCCACCACAATGGCTACCTGCACCCCTTTATTGACCACATCAGCAACTTCCTGGGCGATTTCCTGAACCACAATCGGGTCTATGCCATATCCCAGGCTACCCATAAGGGCTTCACCGCTGAGTTTCAGTAAGATCCGTTTATATTTTGTCCCCATTTAGATCCCCTATTGACAATGGCTATATCCCATCTACGGATTACGCAGATATAAGGTTCGGTCCCAATTCAAGATACCAGAAAGCTGTTATTAATCTCAGGTTTTTTGTGAGAGCCAGAATTTAATCCAAGATTTGCTTGACATCTTAGGACAATAAGGTACAATACCTCAAAAGATTCGCAACTCAATAATGAGTATACGGTCAAACCCCAGACCATGCCAAATTTCCCTGACGACATACTCATCAAGTCGGATTCATGGTAAAATCCAATCATGCGTGCGAGACGTTTAGGAGTGAAATAGGGATGCC
>NZ_JARPLU010000450.1:0-893 GCF_032349615.1 Limnospira sp. PMC 1279.21
ATGATGCCATGGATTCCGTTCTCAAAGCTGCGTCCTAACCACCTTGACTAATGCCATACCACATCTCGTAGACCCGCCATTTCCCGCCAAGGAATCATGGGGTATTGTTGACGAAATTCAGGGGATAATCGTTTAGTTGCTTCCCCAACAATAATAATCCTATATAAAATAGCCGCCTGTTTTTCATCATCTTGTTGCAAGTCTTCTTTTTTGATATCCTCAACATAACTAATAATCTGCTGGATAGCCTTTAGAATATCTATTAATGCCTGTTTATCCTTGGCCATAGATGACCTCTGCTGAATTGAGGATGCTCTGGCGACGGAGAACATTATGACTATTGAGAATACTTTGTTGGGTGATGAGATCAACAGGACGATTAAAAAGAGTAGAGAGTTGTTCTCGCATTTGAATAAACTCTAAACCCCAAGAGTGATTAGGCTGAAAGGTGACTAAAATATCTACGTCACTATTGGCGTTAAAGTCATCTCGGAGAATGGATCCAAATAGGGCAAGTTCAACTATCTGCCAACGTTGGCAAAATTCAGCCAGTTGTTGAGGGGTAATTCCTAGGCGAGCATAAATTTGGCGATCGCTTATTTTGGTAGTCATTTAACCTCATCCTGAGAGTCAAGCGGGATATCTTGCTGTTTCAGAATTGGCTGAAAAGCAGGGAGGGGCATATATGCCGATTTACTGACATAGCCCACCGTCAAACGCCCGGTTTTAAACAGTTGAGCCATTTAAGCTAATTATAGCATTAGGAGTAGGTTGGGTGAACCCAGGAAACTCCACAAAAACTTAATTACCCCCAGCCTAGCCGACTGTGTTGTGTAAAGCGATCGCACCAGGAGTAGGTTATGTGAACCCAGGAAACCCCACAAAAACTTAAA
>NZ_JARPLU010000451.1:0-890 GCF_032349615.1 Limnospira sp. PMC 1279.21
GTACCTGTGGAGTAGTGAAAAGTGTAAGCGTATACCTTTAAGGGGAAAGGATGTGACTGAAAGCTAATGCCTAACTGTAATGGTTAGGATATGCCCACTAGTCACGGTGTGGATATAGAGACTGCAATAAGTAAGGGTTTAATGGCGAAAGCGAGTTGAAAGACTAACGCAGACATATAGCTTTGAAAGTTGAAGTCATCAAGCGGGGGGTTGTAGCCCTGTTCCTACTGACAATAGGGTATCCACATCAGGAGCCGTGTGCTGGGAAACTCGCAAGCACGGTTTGGAATTGGAGTTGGGGAAGGCAACTTCCCTTTCGACCATAACATAACGTCCATCTTTCCAGCATTCTGTCTTGACCTTGAGTCTTCCTGCGTTGTCTGGTTGTCGAAGCCAGAGGTTGGGACACATAGATAGTTATGGGATGGTCAGGGTTACTTAGCTATCACATTAAGTCCCTTATATTCTACCAAGGGGTATAAGTCCCACGAGAAGGTTATTTCAGGCATCGCAGCCTTATTTTGTCTCCTAAACGTCTCGCACGCAATAGTAGGTTGTACCTAGTCCCGGACTTTTGTAGTTTGAGAGTCACTCCTTTGGGACATTCCCCCTTAAAGTCTTGATAGGCTTTCAGGAATCTAGCGCAACTCTCATCATAGTTACCCTTTCCCCCCACTGTAGGGAGTTTAGCGGCGTTACTCATTTTTTACTCACTTGTTACTCTACTACGGTTTTGAGTAACACCTAAGCAGCGGTAGAATAGGGGTTATAGGCTATGTATTAGGTTCAAGTCCGATTACTGGCTTTTTTTGCTGTCAGTGCGCCTGAGTCACTGATATAGCATTAGTCAAGGTGGTTAGGACGCAGCTTTGAGAACGGAATCCATGGCT
>NZ_JARPLU010000452.1:0-885 GCF_032349615.1 Limnospira sp. PMC 1279.21
TATTGTAGCGCATCGCCCTAATTGGTTCAACTAATCTGCGATTAAATTAAGCTCTTATAATTCTAGTTTGCTTTAGTTGAGGACCAACTCCCAATTTATTCTGCTGTCGCGGCCTGGGGTTCTGAGGTTGGGTTTTCTGACTGTTCGCGACTGGCCAAAACTTCCCCGTTGAGAGTAATTGAATCAATCATCAATCGGGTTACTTCTTGGCGGTGGCCACGTTTTTTGCGGGTTTTCTTCTTGGGTCGCATTTTATATACAATAACTTTGCGATCGCGGAAGTGCCGCACAATTGTCCCCTCAATGATCGCCCCAGCTACTAGAGGCTGACCGATATGGACGTTACCATCATGCTGAACCAGCAGCACTTTCTCGATGGTTAGTTTTTCATCTTGATCTACTGGTAGCGATTCAACATCGTAGAACCTACCCGGTTCTACCCGCACTTGTTTACCGCCCGTTTCAATAATTGCGTAAGTCATGGAATTGCTTAGTAAAGTTGCCGTACAGGTAGCCAACAGTAGACGATCGCCTGTTTGTTTATGGTTGCCATTTCCACAAGGCGCGATCGCTCACCACTAGCATTTAGCAATATCTGAACCTGATCCGAGCCAGATTTAGACAGACAATCTCTTATTATTTCATATTCCATCACTGTTTGTCAAGCACCATTAACCCTATACCAGCAATTCTCATTTTGGAAATTCAACTGCTATCGGGTGGGATGTCTAACTCGAGACCCTCAAGCATAAAGGTCAGAAGGTGGTCCCAACTGTCTCAGCGTACAGTCTGGGTAAGCGCGCGCAAATCATTAAAGAAGGTTTGGCGGGTAGGTATAGCACAAGACAGAACACTTAGGACGTATAATGGAGAGGACGAGATGAA
>NZ_JARPLU010000453.1:0-877 GCF_032349615.1 Limnospira sp. PMC 1279.21
TATTGTACCTTATTGTCCTAAGATATCAAGCAAATCTTGGATTAAATTCTTGCTCTATGAGGCTCTCCCACCACTTGCGATCGCTCCGATTTTTCCCTACCGTTCAAAAAATTTGGGAAAATAGTTGCCAAAATTCCAGAAAGATGCTCAAATATAGATTGTGCTTTTAAATAAGCGACCTGGGGGCGTGGCGGAATGGTAGACGCTACGGACTTAGAAAACTGAGCCTTGGGGTGAGAAATCCCTCAAGTGACGGCTCTCAAACTCAGGGAAACCTAAATCTGTTCGCAGACAAGGCAATCCTGAGCCAAGCCTTTGAAGGGGTGAAGGAAATACCTAATTTCTGGAACTTCTTGATCGGAAGGTGCAGAGACTCGACGGGAGCTACCCTAACGTTAAGCCGAGGGTAAAGGGAGAGTCCAATTCTCAAGGCAATTAGGCGGGGATCAACCTACCTGATGCTGTAGCGAAAGCTGCGAGAGGATGAAAATCCGTTGACCTTCACCGGTCGTGTGGGTTCAAGTCCCACCGCCCCCACTATCATCAAACCCTTATCCGCACTGCGATAGCCGGGAAACACTTAACCCGATCGCCGTACCTAATTACTCAGATATTACTCACAATCTAGTCCTAGCACAGGACAATTATTCCGTCAATAGGATGATTACTCAGTCAACAAGCACAACTTAGTCAATCTGTCAAATATCCATACCTCCCCCCAACCAGACACCGATAGGTTAACTCCCTTGTGATACCCGTCAATGGCAAGCCTATCGGTTCGTACCTCACCATTGACTGCTATCACGTCGGTCGTTTCCCCAAAGAGTGTTTGTTCCGGTTGGGGGGAGGATATGTTTCAAAATCAACCACGACAACC
>NZ_JARPLU010000454.1:0-849 GCF_032349615.1 Limnospira sp. PMC 1279.21
CACCGGGCTATATCATAGTCACAGATAAGCCATATAAACCCGCCCTATCCCCGCCAGATAAACCCGAAATATTCTAATTATCGGTGGGTGGGGGCGGGTTTATCAAAATTCCGGTGGGGAAGTTTCATTGACGGCGGAGGCGCGCCCCAACGGGGTGGTAATGTTTTGGGAAATGGGAAATTGATGGGATGGGTGCATTTCGTCTTGGTTCCAATTATAGGGATTATTGACGATATATTCTCGAATTTTTTGTAATGCGTTTTCGTCCCTAATTATATGTTCATAATATCCCCTTTGCCATACAGGAACTTTAGAAAGCGATCGCAATTGATTAATCCTACGGCTAGAAAAAGTTTTGAAACCTTGAACAACTTTTGAGAGAGTATGGCTGTGGTCTGTTAAGATAATGATACCATGAATATGATTAGGCATAATCACAAAACTATCTAACTGAATTAAAGGGTAAACTCTGGTTAGGTTAAACCAATTGAATTTAACCACTTCACCATAACAGTTTAGCATTACAGTTTGGTCTTTAATTTCACCCAATAAGCATTGTTTATGATAAATACAAATTGTGACAAAGTATGCCCCCGGTTGACTGTAATCATATCCTCGAAGACGAATTGATTGGCGGTTATGAATATCAGGATTGTATTTCATATTGATAAACCATCATTAATCATCTGTAGCGGCGTGTTCACGCCCGGTATATGGTAATTGGTAGGGGCGGGTTCACCGGGCTATATCATAGTCACAGATAAGCCATATAAACCCGCCCTATCCCCGCCCAATCAAAGTATCTGTAGGGGCGGGTTCACCGGGCTATATCATAGTCACAGATAAACG
>NZ_JARPLU010000455.1:0-848 GCF_032349615.1 Limnospira sp. PMC 1279.21
AGGATTCAGGGTCTAAAAACTCATAAATCCTTCTAATCATTCCGCAACATTCTTCATTCATGTCTGGTATCCAAATTCTTCTAATCTTACGCGGAATAATCTCTTCCCAATTGCAGGTTTCAGTAGGATTCCGGTAGATATATCTATCGGAGGACGTACTCGTATCTATTGATATTGGATGGATTCCTAGATTTTTGAATATATACCTATACCCTAATGGATAGCCATGCAAATAATGCGTAGCTGCCCAACTTCTACCATAACTCTGTATTACATCAGATGCAAACCTGGCTGGACCTGTCCTTCTTATTGGGTTAGACCAATTACCGGAGTATCGTTGTTCATAATATACGGTACGGTTTCTAAGATTTTTAACTATACCGACAAACGATTTTATGTTATTCCCCATAGCTTGAATCCCATAGATTTGCCCCCTCCTCGCGCCAACTTGGCTAAGAACAAATTTATTAAATGAACAAATGTGTTCCCCCCCTTCTGATTCATAAATCGAGATAGTATATTCAGACCACCAGCTTCTTGGAAATAATCGTGTTGTCCCTTCTGTGATGTTTCCATTTCTGTTGACAATATATTCTAAATTTCTGCGACTAGGAAATTCATCCGGTGTTACTAAGTCAAAACTGTGATTATATGTAACAGGATTACTTGTCCCCATATCCCACGTCCCGTCCGGGTAGTGCATATACACCATAAATAGCCTGCAATCCCACGAATATTCTCTAAACTCAAGAGCCCTCTCAAGTTCTTCGAGCCATTCACCACTACTATCGTCTGGTCGCCTTCCTTTATCATCATCTATTTTATCGCCTGAATTAGGACCCCCAAAC
>NZ_JARPLU010000456.1:0-832 GCF_032349615.1 Limnospira sp. PMC 1279.21
CCGGGTAGTTATTTCGGGCATTTCAGCCCTATTTCATACCCGAACGTCTCGCACCTGCATCAAGAACATAGTAATTTCCTTGATTTATGGCTGAATTTATTCAGCCTATTGCGTCTTGGGCTGACCGTCCGGGACGGAACCCATAGCTTGTGCCTTCAAATCTCGATTCCCATTCAGGTTCGAGAGCCGATTTAACCAAGGCTTGCCTCGCTCTATCTTGGATAGTGGGTATTCCCAGCGGGCGTTTCTCATCCCTACCAGGTTTTGGAATCCACACCCTACGCAGTGGTTTTGCTTTGATATTTCCTTTGATTTTCTCGGCTAAGTCTAACCTTTGCTTAGGGGATATTGCTATCACTCCATCCACTCCGGCTGTTTTCTTTCCTTGATTGTCTTGGGTCACTCGCCGTACTGCTAAGAGTCGGGCATAAGATGACTTCACCAATAGACGTTGCCACCTTCTTACCTTTGCATCCGGCCCCGATTTAGCTGCTTGAAATATCCTCTTTTGGAGCTTGAAAACTTTCCGCTGAACCTTAGCCCAAGGAATAGCTTTCCATACGTTATTCGTAGTCTTGATTGGTTTGGACTTGCCAAAGCCTTTCTTTAAACTCGCTTGCGTCATTTAAACACCTACTAGACTCTATTCTTACAATCAAACCGTGACCTGTTAGCATATCCCGTCCATTACAGCCGGGCGTTGGCTTTTGGTCACATCTCACATCCTCTAGGACTTGCGGTTACACTTATCCCTACTAACTACCTCGACCAGATAGTCAGAGTCCAGGAGGACTTAAAACGTTCCGTTTATATGGGCATTCCATCTTTAGAA
>NZ_JARPLU010000457.1:0-825 GCF_032349615.1 Limnospira sp. PMC 1279.21
ACTTCTTGTGGCTCCATATGTTCAATCTGAGCCATAAACTCCTCTCGCTGTTGCTCATCACCTTCTTGGTAGCCGTAAGTTTTTTTTCTGGTGAAGCCAATTTTCTTCAAGGCTCTGGATATGGTGCGAGGAGAGATGTCGTCATCCCAAAGTTCAGCCATTGGAGCGGAGGTTTTGTGGCCATGCTCTTGGGCAAAAGCCTTGAATTTATGCCAGTCGGTAATTTTGTGGTTATTGCCAGGTGGGTGATTAGGTTTAGGGAGGAAGTCTCCGGTCTGTGCTTTTCTTTGCAGCCAGAGATTAATGGTGTTCCGGCTGACATGGAAAACTTGACTGGCTTCTGTTTTGGGCATACCGTCTAGTTCAATTGCATCAATAACTTTTTGTCTGAGGTCGTAACTGTAGGGGGCTGGCATTTTTGGTCTTCTTAGTCATCTCGTCCTCTCCATTATACGTCCTAACTTTCCTGTCTGGTGCTATAATTACTTGTTTTGGGCGTGGTGGCCGTCAAAAAGCGGCTCCTAACAAGAGGCTTCCGATTCGCCATAACCCATTAAAACCAATTAAGGGATGGCTTACCGGGGATATAGCCAAGCATAAGACATAAGGAATCGGTAGAATCACCCCGTCGAGTCGTGGCAGTTTTGTTTTAACCAAACCTGACCAAACTCAGTTTTCAGTGAAGCCAATAGATTTGAAACCTGTTTTTAGGAGAGATGGCTATTTGTATAAATTTTCCTGAGTTGTCCGGTAATTACCAGGTTATAGATATATAGCATTAGTCAAGGTGGTTAGGACGCAGCTTTGAGAACGGAATCCATGGCC
>NZ_JARPLU010000458.1:0-825 GCF_032349615.1 Limnospira sp. PMC 1279.21
GGAGCCGTGTGATGTGAAAGTATCAAGCACGGTTTGGAATTGGAGTTGGGGAAGGCGACTTCCCTTTCGACCATAACTACTTCTACGTTTAACAGCAGCAGTCCGTATATTGACCTTGAGATTCCCTTCCTTGCCTGGAGGTGAGTCCAAGCGTCGGGACATACAAACAGTTATGGGGTGTTCATGTCACCTTCATTTATCCAGACTCGGGGCTGGAACCCCACCAGGAGTTGATTTCAGGCATTGCAGCCTTATTTCTTCTCCTGAACGTTTCGCTCATATAAGAATATTTTACCATGCCCGACGACACTCCTGTTGCTATTGTCGATACTAATGAGGTTTATTGCCAATTTTATAATTTGGGACTAATTTCTTATCAACAGGCTTGGAGATGGCAGCAAGACTTAGTGGCCGATCGCATTAATTGTCCAAATTTAGAGGATATTTTGATTTTATTAGAACACCCGCCCGTTTATACCCTGGGACAGGGGGCTAGTTCTGAATTTCTCAAGTTTGACCCCCATGAGTCTGAATATGAACTGTACAGAGTAGAACGGGGTGGGGAAGTGACCTATCACTGTCCCGGTCAGTTGGTGGGATATCCGATTTTGAACCTGCGACGATATCAAATGGACTTACATTGGTATTTGCGGCAACTAGAAGAAGTATTGATTCGGACAATTAGGGTTTGGGGAATTGAGGCCCAGCGCGTTGAGGGTTTGACAGGGGTTTGGGTGGGGGAAACTAAAGTAGCAGCCATTGGCATTAAGGTGAGTCGCTGGATTACTATGCACGGGTTCGCCTTGAATGTTTGTCCTGACTTAC
>NZ_JARPLU010000459.1:0-818 GCF_032349615.1 Limnospira sp. PMC 1279.21
GAGATGCGATCGCTTCATTCTGGGATTGGAGTTGAGATGCGATCGCTTCTATCTGCGATTCTAGGCGTGATTGAGTAGTGGTAAAACCGTCAATTGGCTGAGTCATTTTATCTCCGTAAGACTACAGGTGAGAGACCATCAACTGTGCCTATTCTACCTGAGACTGAGACAATTGCCAAACCCGCTTGGCGGCGGCAATGCGTTTTTTCTCCTTCTCCAAAAACCCGGAGGGTATCCCACCAATCACAGGGGGATAGGGTGTCAGGTCATAACCACACACCGAACAGGTTTCCACCTCATTTGGTGTATATTCCGTTTCACAAACGGGACATTTCGCCATGATTCTCAACCCCGATAAGACGTAGAAACCGTGGAATGGTGACACTCATTACAAGTATAGCTATAGTGGGTGGCATTATTCGATCTATTATAACTCGCGAATGCCACTCGCTGTCAATACTTCATCGACGGTTAATTCCAACTCTGGGAAAGTGGGGGAAAAAATGCGATCGCTCTACTCCTGACATGGTAATGATGAACGGTGTTGACATTTCATTAACATTGTAATGGTCAACGGTGTTGACATTTCATTAACGCACCCTACTCCTTCGTAGGGTGGGTTAGGGTAGCGTAACCCACCGCCAATTGAGAGTAGGAGTGGTGTTGACATTTCATTAACAATGGAGAGTAGGAGTGGTGTTGACATTTCATTAACATTTGAATGGTCAACGGTGCGTTACATTTCATTAACGCACCCTACTCCTTCGTAGGGTGGGTTGAGTGCGTAACCCACCGCCAATGGAGAGTAGGAGTGGTGC
>NZ_JARPLU010000046.1:0-11674 GCF_032349615.1 Limnospira sp. PMC 1279.21
CTGAGGACAAATCTAACGATGGAATGCCCATATAATCGGAACGTTGTAACCCCTCCAAGACTCTGCCTATAAACAAGTGAGCAATATTACTCATAGGCAGTAGTGATAAGTGTAAGCGCAAGTCTCGGAGGGTGAAGGATGCGACCAGAAGCCAATGCCCATCTGTAATGGCTGGGATATGCCCACAGGTCGCGGTATGGATATAGATACTGCAATTAGTAGGAGCCTAATGGCGAAAGCGAGTTTAAAGACTACGTGTGCATACAACTCCAAAAGTTGAAGTACGAAAGCAGGGGTTCGTAACCCTGTTCCTATTGACAAAAAGGGTATCCATATCAGGAGCCGTGTGATGCGAAAGTATCAAGCACGGTTTTGAATAGGAGTTCGAGAAGGTGACTTCTCGTCCGACCTTACCTGTCACTCAAAATTTTAGACCCATGAGATATAAATATCATCGCCAAATCCAACCTAAACTTAGTGCCATTCCACGTCAGAAGTCTCAGGCTAATCTTTACCGAAATTCATATCTACTAGCGGTTGAAAAAAATCGCCTAACTGAAGAATTGGAGGTTTTACAAAGTCGGAGCCATATCATCGAACAACGACTCGCATTGATTGAAGACCAACTAGGAGAACTAGAAAAAGATGTAACTGAATTATCAGTTCCACCTTCCCCTAAACCTCCAAATAATCTTCCTGTCAATAATCCAGAACCGCCACCTCAATCTAACCCCACCAATTCCAGCCATATTAATACCTTTATGGTTGATTATTAGGAATAATTAAAGGCGGTTTTATGATATAAAAACAGAAATATAAAACCGCCTCTACAGGACTTCTAACACTGCTTTCGGGGATAATTTACCCTTAAACCAAACTACACGCGCGGGAATCTCACTAATTTTAACTCCCGCTTTGGCTAGGTTTAAACGTTCAGAAATAGCTAAAATTAAACAGTCGCATTCAGACTGCCGCACTTGAGAGAATTTCTTTCTTAAATATTCCGATCGCCAATAACCAACTATTTCTAACAGAAACATTCTACCATCAGGATGAACTAACCGAAAATCGGGAATCATCACACTACCAGGAATGGGAATTAAATCTACTTCCCTTTCTAGTCGCCACTCGGTTTTTAGGGAACTCCAACGGTCAGCAAAAGACTCCTCAATCATGCTGTCGTAGGCTTTACCTGGGGGATAGTGGCTAACTAATTGACAGTCAGAATTGAGGGTGTAACGACCCTTTTTAATTTCCTTAGTATAAGGGTCTCGCTGTTGTAGGGTCGCCTGTAGACTCCATTTAGTGACATGGAGTAAAGCTGGTATCATTTTAGCTAAGGCTAACCCATAGCGTGTACTAGCTTTAAATAAGCTGGTTGGTCCGTCTACTGTAATGGTAAATCCATGGTCTGCGTCTCCTTCAATATAAGCCATTAACTGAAATAATTTTAAGTACCGAAACAAAAGTTTATATTCTCCTGGGTCGTTACGGTAGGCGTTGATTTTTATCTCACTAGCACGATAAAATATACCCTGTACTTGTGACAAGTTATAACGGTGAATTAAGGCTTCTGGGGTGGGGGTATCAAACTGGGTAAGAATCCGGTTTTCTTGGAGATCTGCATATAGTCCTACTTGAATTTCGGAGGGGAAAACTTCCCGTTTTAATTCGGCGGTTAATTTCAGGGATAATTCCTCTAAAGTTTGCGCGGTAGAATCAGGAGAAGGTATCGATTTAGCGGCTGCGGAAAATACCCTTTCTCGTAATTTTTCGGGGTCGAGAGGGCTGATGATTTCAAAAGTACAAAAACCACTCCTAAGTAAGTGGGCTAATCCTCGTTTGATGCGATAGTTGGGGCTATCTCCTTCTAAGTCTTGGAGTTGGCGGTTTAATTCTCCTTGGCTATGGTTGACGCAGTTGGTAAATTGTTCTATGATTTCGGAGGCGATCGCTAAATTTCCCTGATTAATTGGTAATCTCAGAGGGATAATTGTTTCTCCATTTTGTCGATAGCTGAGTAAATCAGTGGGTAACATATAAGGGTAAAGTTAATCGAAGATTATCAGTTGTGGCGATCGCCTTTCTATGGGTGAGGCGGTTGACTCATTCCCATAGACCAGAGAAATGCGATCGAGGCGTGGGTTCGGATTATCTCACACTTGTCATTGATTTAGCCTCGTATTAAAACATTACCACACTGCGAATAGACTCTCCTCGGTGCATCAAATCAAACCCTTCGTTAATCTGTTCAAAAGGCAAAACATGAGTAATTAAATCATCAATATTAATCTTACCCTCCATATACCAATCAACAATTTTCGGCACATCAGTCCGACCCCTTGCGCCACCAAAAGCCGACCCTTTCCAAACCCTTCCTGTCACCAACTGAAACGGGCGGGTACTAATTTCCTGTCCGGCTGATGCTACCCCGATAATAACACTCACCCCCCAACCTTTATGACAGCATTCTAAAGCCTGACGCATAACTTGAACATTACCAATACACTCAAAACTATAGTCAGCGCCACCCTTGGTTAAATCCACCAAATAAGCCACCAAATCACCCTCAATTTCGGCGGGATTCACAAAATGAGTCATCCCAAATTTTTCGGCAATTTCTCGCTTTTGCGGGTTAATATCAACCCCGACAATCATATCAGATCCCACCATTTTTGCCCCTTGTATTACATTTAAGCCAATCCCCCCTAAACCAAAAACCACCACCTTAGAACCCGGTTCAACTTTCGCCGTATTAATGACCGCGCCTATACCCGTTGTTACCCCACAACCGATATAGCACACTTTCTCAAAAGGCGCATCTTCCCGAATTTTTGCCACCGCAATTTCTGGCAAAACTGTATAGTTAGAAAATGTAGAAGTTCCCATATAATGATGAATCATTTTGCCATCTTTAGAAAAACGGCTACTACCATCAGGCATTAATCCCTTTCCTTGGGTTCCTCTAATAGCTTGACAAAGGTTGGTTTTCATGCTAAGACAATACTCGCACTGACGACATTCTGGAGTATATAACGGGATGACATGATCACCAGGTTTAAGACTTTTGACATCGGGTCCTACTTCTACTACAATTCCCGCGCCTTCATGTCCTAAAATGGCTGGAAATAATCCCTCTGGGTCAGCACCAGATAATGTATAAGCATCAGTATGACAAATTCCTGTAGCTTTAATTTCGACTAACACTTCCCCGGCTTTTGGACTTTCCAGATGGACAGTTTCTAGGCTGAGGGGTTTTCCGGCTGACCAAGCCACGGCGGCTTTAACTTCCATAGTATACCTCTGATTTGATATGATTATTTAGATTATCATAACTCAGAATCTGGGGATAAATAAATGCAAACAGACTTATTTAATCTGGAAATTAGCCAACCTAAATTTACCTTTGTTGACCTATTCTCTGGTATTGGTGGCTTCCGCATTGCTTTAGAAAATTGGGGCGGTAAATGTTTGGGATATTCGGAAATTGCCGCGAATTCTATACAAGTATATAAACAAAATTTTATCAGAGATGCTAATCTTGATGAACCCAACCTGGGAGATATGCGATCGCTTCATAAATTACCCTTTACGGTCGATTTAATCACGGGGGGAGTTCCTTGTCAACCGTGGTCAATTGCGGGAAAACTTCGGGGGTTAGATGACCCAAGAGGTCAGTTATGGTTAGATACTATTCGAGTGATTAAAATGAATCAACCCTTAGCTTTTATCCTCGAAAATGTTAAAGGTTTGACTGACCCCAGACACCGCCCACAGTTTGAGAGTATTCTTGAGGAATTATCCGCCGCCAATTATCATCTAAAATGGCAGGTAATTAATGCCTCAGATTTTGGCTTACCACAAGACCGCGATCGCGTTTTTATTGTAGGAATACGTCGAGACATTAATCAAGGTAAAAACTTCCAGTTTCCCCCACCTTTAAATCTACATCCAAAACTGTTTGATTTTGTGGAAGGAGTCTCTCAAAAACCAGTGATCAAAAAAAAGTTTTCGCCCCAGGTTTTATTTGGCAACCATATCCCCCCAGCCCGAGGTCGCTTTCAAAAAAATGATGAACTTAATGATTTTTTTCTGTTTTCCGACGTGCGAAATGGACAAACAACTATCCATTCTTGGGATTTAATCGAAACGAGCGATCGCCAAAAACAAATCTGTGATATAATCCTGAAAAATAGGCGCAAAAAAATCTATGGTCCCCAAGACGGGAATCCCATTCCTTTAGCAGCATTACAACAGTTAATTAATGATTTACAAGAATCGGAGCTTAATCAACTTATCGACCAACGAATTTTAAGATATGTAGAAAATAGGGGTTATGAATTTGTGAATTCTAAAATATCTTCTGGTATTAACGGAGTCGCCAAAATCTATCTCGCGCACGCCGAAGCGATCGCCACTCTCACCGCGACCGGAACCAAAATATTTGTAGCAACTAAATACTTTAATTGTCAGAATCATCAACGATATAAGCAAGAGTTTATAAAGACTATCTATCATCCCCAAAAATACAAAGAAATCACCCCCAGAGATACAGCAAGATTACAAGGTTTTCCCGATTGGTTTGTGTTACATCAAAATCCCAGTATTGCCAAAAAACAACTAGGTAATGCTGTCCCCGTCCCCGTAGTCCAGGCAATTGCTAAATTATTATTAAATTATTATTAAATTTCTGGCTATAAGCATCATATATATGCTAGATGTAGCCACCATACCTATCAATTACTGAATAATTAGCCCAGACCAAGCAGCATTAGTTAATCCTTATATAGCCATATATTTTAATCTCCATGACTGAAAATTCACCATCTCAAGAAAACGCCATATCTAAATTTTTCCAATTTCAGCCACTCCAAACTAACCTGCGAACCGAAATAGTTTCAGGGGTCACGACCTTTGTGACTATGGCTTATATTTTGGCGGTTAACCCCGATATTCTTTCCAATGCCATTTTTTTAGAAACCCCTGGCGACCTATTCGGAGAAATTGCGATCGCCACCGCATTATCCGCCGCCATTGCTACCCTAATTATGGGGCTATATGCTAACTATCCCTTCGCCCTAGCCCCAGGAATGGGTTTAAACGCTTATTTTGCCTTTTCCGTCGTCCTCAGCCAAGGAATTAGCTGGCGAGTCGCCCTAGGCGCAATTTTCATCGAGGGATTAATTTTTATCGCCCTCACCTTCGGAAATATTCGCGCCCAAATTGTCACCGCCATTCCCAGCGGTATTAAACACGCCACCGCCGCCGGAATAGGTCTATTTATCGCCTATATAGCCCTGACCAAGACAGGTTTAATTATCTCATCCGAAGCTACCGTTACCACCCTAGGCGACCTCAGCCAACCCACAGTATTAATTACCCTAATTGGCATTTTAATCACTGCTGCTTTTGTCGTCCGTCGCATTACTGGGGCTTTATTATGGGGTATTATCGCCACGGCATTATTAGGGTGGATTTTAGGCATTGCCCCCTGGCCGCAAGGTTTCATGAGTTTACCACAATTTCCCAGAGATTTATTTGGTCAAGCCTTCGTCGGTTTAGGGGGAATATTACAGGGTAATTTTGGGCAACTCATAACGGTTATATTTGTGTTTCTGTTTGTGGATTTATTCGATACCGTCGGCACCTTAACCGGCTTAGGGATGAAAACCGGATATATCAACGAAAAAGGCGAACTTCCCAGGGCAAATAGGGCATTTATTGCGGATGCTGTTGGCACGACAATAGGGGGAATTTTAGGCACTTCAACGGTCACAACTTATATTGAATCAGCATCAGGTATTTCCGAAGGGGGACGCAGTGGATTTAATGCCATTACCGTGGCGGTTTTATTTTTACTTTCGATGCTATTTATACCCCTACTGGCGGGGATTCCATCTTTTGCTACCGCCCCCACGTTAATTATAGTAGGAGTGTTGATGATGGCTAGTGTCCGGTCAATTGCTTGGGACGACCCGGCTGAGTCTATATCGGCATTTTTAACCCTATTTATTATGCCTCTTAGCTACTCTATTGCTGATGGTTTGGCGGCTGGATTAATTGCTTATCCAATTCTGAAAACTCTCCAGGGTAAATGGTCGGAAACTACTATTGCCATGTGGGTTTTAGCTGCCATTTTTGTATTAAAATTTGTGTTGGTTGGTGGCTAGTATTGCCGTGTTATAATGAGACAATGGTTGTATTCTGAACTTAATTACAAGAGATGAACTTCCCTAATATATTCGGTGATTCAACCAATAGCAACCCTAATCCTAACAGTGATCCACGCTTTCAACAATTTGTTGAACGTTTACAACAGGTGGAAGATCGCGATCGCCTAATTCAGGAAACCCTGAATGGGTTACGAAAACACCTGAAAAGCGATCGGATAGTCTTATACTACTTTTATAAGCAGTGGCGCGGACAAGTTACCTTTGAATCACTGCGTTATATCGACTATTCGATTTATGGCTCAACTGGGGCTGATGATTGTTTCAATGATCAATATGCTAGACTCTATTTAGAAGGGAGAATATCGGCAATTTCAGATATTGATGAAGCTGACATTGACTCCTGTCACCGCGATTTTCTGAAAAGCATCAGAGTTAAGGCAAATTTAGCGGTTCCAGTGGTTAAAAATCAACAATTATGGGGATTACTAATTGCCCACTATTGTCAAACCTCCCACTCTTGGGTTAATGCCGAAATTGACACCATGAAACAGGCGGCTAAATTATTATCAGAATCACCATTTTTGGACTAATGCCATTAATTACTGTTCATTTTTGCCTGGTATTTGCTTAACCCCGGCATTTTTGATGTTCACAAAACCCACAATTACAGCAGCAATAGGAATGGATAAAAACAAGCCCAAAAATCCGGCTATTCTGGCACCGAGTAATAAAGCAAAAAAGATAATAACCGGATTGAGATTAACAGAATTTTGCATAATTCGAGGCATCAAAATATTTTCCTCAATCTGCTGTAATAAAACGCAATAAACTATCACTTGTAAGCTAATTAAAATTCCCTTTGGTAAAACAATTATGGCTGACAGAATAATTCCAATGGTCGCACCGACCCCCGGAATTAAATCAAAAACTCCCACTAAAGTCGCCAAAAATAGGGGATAGGGCGCTTGTAGAATTAAATAGACAAAAAAAGCAGAGAATCCAAAAAAAACAGATAAAATTAATCGCCCCCTAAAAAAGCCCAAGAAGTTATTTCTCAAAGATAAGGTCAAATCCTCGATATTAGATGGGAAAAAACTTTGAAAAGATGCCCAAAGTTCCTCGCCATTAAGTAGCATAAAAAATGTGACTACTAAGATAATAATAAATTCCACCAAACCAGATAAAATTTTGCCAACAGCCGCCGTCCCAAAACTAAATAAATTGGAGACTTCCTGCTTTAAATCCTCTTGTAAAAAATCTAAATCAACCTGAATATTAGCATTTTTTAGCAAGGTTTCTATTTGGTCAACAAGATTGACAAAAGAATCCAATAAATCTGGTGCTTGGCTGACAAATTGTTGCAACTCGGAAACTATAGCCAAGCCCAAAGTTGCTACTAAACCTATGAGCAATAATAAGCTAGTTAAAAACACGACTACAACGGCGACAGTATGGCTGGTATATTTCTGTAGCCATTGCACGGGATAATTGAGCAAAAAGGCAAAAATAGCGGCAAAGACAAAAACAATTATGATGGTTTGAAAATAAGCAATAAATTGAATAAACGCCCAACCAAAAGCAAACAGGAGCAAATAACGAACTAAACGAGAATTACTCAAAAAATTCTCAAAGGGCTTACTGGTCTGTTTGCTCATGTGTAAATAGGACTCAAAAGTTGATATCTATAAATCTCAATAAAAATAGAGGATCGGAACTGCCAAAGACAGTTCCGTAACTCATAACTAAGCCTTGCGTTTAGCAACTAACATCCTTTCGACACTCATACTTCCCACTCCGATAATTACCAAACCCATTCCTGAAATTTGCTTTAAGCTCAAAGCCTCACCAATAATCAGAAAAGCCAGCAAAGCTGTTAATGCAGGTCCAGAAGTGCCGATAATGGAAGCCAGTGCAGCCCCGGCGGAACGAATAGCGAAGTTATTAAGTAAATAACTCAATAGGGTTAGTACCCCTAAAATCGCCCCACCGATGATAATGGGATTCCATAAATCGGGGTTAACTTCCAATCCGAGATTATCTGGTAAGAACATCAAACTTAAAGAACAAAAGACAAAAATGGAAGCAAAATTGACCAAACTAAATGGAATTGGGTGCAATTTTCCGGCAGCAATTTGGGTGAGTAGTACATAACCAGCAAAGGCAATTCCCGCCCCCAAGGCTGCTAAAACTCCAATTTCGGTATTACCTGCGGCTCCTCCAAAAAAGTTAGGTAGAGATAAAATACCACCAATTAAAATGGTGAACATTGCTCCTATTCTAATTAAAGTAGGCCGATCGCCAAAAAGTCCCCAGGAAGCCAAAACGGTGATAATCGGGTAGACAAAGAAGATGGTAATGGCAATCCCTGTGGGAATTTCACCGATCGCAATATAGATACAAACCTGAGACAAAAACAGGAAGAAACCGCTACCGATAACCGTTACAATAAGTTTAGAGTCTCCGGAGTTCAGAAATCTGCGAATATCAGTCCAAACCGCCGGATAGAGAAAAGTTGCCAAAAAGGGCATGAGTAGCATTACCACGACCATTCGCAGCAACAGAATCAGTAGAGAATTTCCCAAACCCGGAGTAATCACCCCATCGATCTCAAACAGCCCAAACATGACTTTGGGAGTATCAGGGGTTTTGAGAAGAATCCTCAAACAGACATTAAACAGCGACAGTACCAAGGCGGACATGAGCGCCAAAAACAAACCCACCTGCACACTAGAAGGGGGACTAGGAGTCTGAGGCGGTTTATGTGTAATCTCAAGTTCCCGCTTGTCACGGGAGCCTGGCGGTAAAACGCGGGGTGAATCTGGTGTTAAATCTTCGGTAGCATTCAACTGCTGTCGCAACCGATTTACGACGGTTTCTAGCAAGGTCTCAACCTGCTGTTCCAGGCTTTGCATATTGCTCAACCGCTGAGATAAATCGCTGTGATAGCTATTTAACTCCTGCTGTAGACCGTGAAAAGTCTGATTAAGACTGCCTTCTAAAACTGCTTCTAACTCCTGGGGAGCTAAATCAGCAGCCTCTGAACTCCCAGACAGCATAGGAGCAGTCTCCGCTGACAGCAAAGGTTGATCAGATTCAACCCGTATTTGATTAATACGCGCAATCAGTTCCCGTTGCAAATTATTAGCTAAAATTTGCGCCAGTTGCTTGAGCCACACCCGTTGTTTGGCTAGGTCCCGTTCGGATAAAGTTTCTGATTGTTGTGATTGCAACTGCTGATGTTTTCGCTGGAGGCTTTCAATATCAGCGATCAGACGATCTTTATCCTGCTGAAGTCGTAGGACATCCTGTGATAGCCGATCCCTAAAATTCCGGTGGAAAGCCTCCACCTCTTGAATGATTGTATTTAAGACCTCTTCTGGTGGTCTACTGTCATCATTACCGGAGGGTTTCGGTTGATAGTCTTGTTTCCCCATAGCGCGATTAACCTCTGAATCGATCTGAAGCATGAGAGCAAATCTGGCCCTATTATGTATGTTTTTCTCTTTACTCTGTTCTCAGGCTTACTGTCCACTCATTCATTAAAACAGGAAAGGCACAATCGTACACTTAACTTGACAAGAGGACAGACTATTAGGCACTGTTGGGCAGTTATTAGAGATAACGGGGCGCGATCGCCAATTTGGCATCTAACTAGGGTGCGTCAGGTTGAGGTCATTAACGGGAAACCCGAAACCATCAACTACTGACGCACGTTCCAACTAGCTTGGCATCATTAGATGAGGTCCAAGGTCAAGCATTATGGCTTAACGCCCAATCCTTAGCCCAATTTAGGGTTTGCTTTACGGTTTCCATACTATCTGCCTCGCAGTAAAGGCGCAAGACTGGTTCGGTACCACTAAAGCGGATTAGTAACCAACGATTATCGGCTAATCGGAACTTGTAACCATCTACAGTCAGACAATGGACTACTTTCACGCCAGCGATTTCTGTCAGAGGGTTATTCTCTAACTCAGTGACTAGCTTCTGACGCACATCCATACTAGCTAAGGGTAAATCAATGCGATCGTAAGCTGAACTGAAGTTGACCTGCTGCTGTAGACGGTGATAAGTTTGGCTCAGGTCTTCCCCTGACTCTACGACGGATTCTAGGACATAAAGGGCTGACAGGAGTGCATCCCGTTCGGGGATATGATTGCCATAACCAATGCCTCCGGACTCTTCACCGCCAATTAGTACGGCATTGGATAACATCCGATCAGCAATATATTTATAGCCAATGGGGGTTTCGTACAATGGCAGGTTAAACATTTCTACTATCCGAGGAATTAGGTCAGAACCACTCACGGTTTTGATTACTTCCCCAGTAAATCCCCGTCTGGTTGATAGGTGTTCTAGCAGAATCGGAATTAGAACCTGAGAACTGAGGAAATTTCCCTGGCCGTCTACTGCTGCAATGCGATCGCTATCTCCATCAAAAACTAGCCCGACTGTGACTCCATTAGCTTTGGGGGTATGGCTTTTAATCTGTCGGAACAGTTCAGACAAATAGCGGGGTAAAGGTTCCGGTGCGCCGCCGCCAAACAGCGGGTCGCGATCGCTATTAATTTCCTGTACACCATCGCCAATCAGTCGCCCCAGTCCTCCGGCTGCCGCACCGTGCATCACATCAGCAAACACGGTCAACTTTCCAGAAGCGATCGCCTCATGAATAGCAGCCATATTGACTTTGGATCTCAAAGTTTCACAATATCCCGGCCAAGGGTCGAAGGATTCCAAACTACCAGGAATCTCGGCATCTGGAAGAGGCTTATCTAAAAGGCTTTCAATCTTTTGGGTGACATCAGGATTCACTGAACCACCAAATCCGCCCTTCACCTTGAGTCCCAAATATTTACCGGGATTATGGCTGGCGGTAATCACGATCGCCCCTAAAGCCTGCTGTTGATAGGCTGCCAGACTAAAAGCGGGAGTTGGTGCATAGCTGCTGCTAAGTTTAACATCAAACCCCGCCTGTTGAATGGCTGCGGCCGCTGCCCCAGCAAACTCTTCCGCCAAAAAACGGCGATCGTAACCAACAATTATAGTTTTATTGCCGGTGTCGGGAAACGTTTGTTGTAGCACCATTGCGGCCAACGGAGCCACCAACCTAACTCGCTCAAAGGTGAAATCATCAGCAATTACGCCTCGCCAGCCATCAGTACCAAATTTAATGGGTTGAGTCATTGGGTTATCCTAGCTAGAAAGCTGCCAAACTATGCACCATCGGGGGTGATTCTATTAAGTGACGTACACCCGCCACCCATGCCAGACTATGGTGCGGGCTTCTCCCACGGCGTATTACCTCTGTTTAGCCGATTCGAGCCTCTTATAGTGAGGAATACGCCGAGCGGGGCGGGTTTATTAATATCCTGGTGAGGTCCGATAATTGACCGCGGAACCCGGAGGGCGGGTTTATTAATATCCTGGTGAGGTCCGAGAATTGACTGCGGAACCCGGAGGGCGGGTTTATTAATATCCTGGTGAGGTCCGATAATTGACCG
>NZ_JARPLU010000046.1:11684-31856 GCF_032349615.1 Limnospira sp. PMC 1279.21
ATAATTGACCGCGGAACCCGGAGGGCGGGTTTATTAATATCCTGGTGAGGTCCGATAATTGACCGCGGAACCCGGAGGGCGGGTTTATTAATATCCTGGTGAGGTCCGAGAATTGACCGCGGAGGCGCGCCCCTACCATTATTGTTCTGGATTCGGGAGGTTTGTCTGTGAAAACCGCCCCCCATTCCCAGACAGACTCTGAGGGCGGGTTCCTTTCCTACGCGCGACTCTATTTCCACCCCCGTTACTCGTGAACCCTCCCCTACTTGAGGTCAGGCTGGGGTATTAAATCAGTTAAAAGGAAGGTTGGTGACGGATGAGATTCAAAAATTCTTCCCTGGTCTTCTGATCATCTTGGAAGACACCAATCATGGCACTGGTAACTGTCCAAGAACCTGGTTTCTGCACCCCTCTCATTGCCATACACATATGGCTTGCTTCCATCACCACCGCTACCCCTTGGGGTTCTAGGACGCTTTGGATAGCTTCGGCTACTTGTCGGGTCAGACGTTCCTGCACCTGAAGGCGACGGGAATACATCTCTACCACACGAGCCAGTTTGCTTAATCCAATTACCTTTTGGTTGGGAATATAAGCCACATGGGCTTTACCCATGAAGGGTAGCATATGATGTTCACACAAGCTAAAGAAATTAATATCCCTGACTAAAACCATCTCTTCATGTCCTTCGTCAAAGATGGCATCATTTACCAGTTCTTCCAGGGATTGACTGTAGCCGTTGGTCAGAAATCGCATGGCTTCAGCGACTCTTTTCGGGGTTTTTAGCAGTCCTTCCCTTTCTGGGTCTTCCCCTACCCCTAACAAAATTGTTTCTACAGCACCCATCATTTCTTCCTGAGTAACTTCCCTCCTGCCCAGGTTTTGAGGGCTGGCGTGCCAAGAAGAACTCCGATCCGGACGGGTGGCAATCCGACTCTGGTTATCTACATTTTTCATGCCATTTGGATTAGATGTATCGGCAGAATTAAAACTGTTTGACGATGCGATGGTCATAATAAATTGAAAACAATTCAGAACAAAGTGAAATGGTTAACAGATAACAGAATTACACATTTAGAACGTACCGATATTTGGCATTAAAATCAGTTCGTCAATGGTAGCTTCTGGCGGCAGTTGCACTGTGTGTACAACTGATTGGGCAACAGTTGACGGGCTTAACATCAAACTGCGATCGAAATCAGCGTCCACAGTCTCTGTATCCCATAAACCAGTATTTACGGACCCAGGACATAATGCCGTTACTCTGATTCCATAGGGGCGCTCTTCGATCGCTAGGGCTTTTGATAGCGCCATTAATCCGAATTTGCTCACACAATAAGCGCCCCAATTTGGGAAAACTTGCTTACCACCAATGGAAACAATATTGACTATGGTTCCCCCACCTTTTTCTCGCATTCCTGGTAATACGCCTTTAATACATTCAAAAACACTGGTCAAATTTAAATCTATAATCTTTTGCCAGTCTTCTAAGGGGGTATTCGCCAAGGATTCTGTATAGCCCATGCCTGCATTATTCACTAGAATATTGAAGGGGCCAAAGGCGGCGGAAATCGTGTCAATTTGCGCGTGAACTTGGTCGGTTTTCGATAAGTCTAAGGCGTAGGCTTTCGCTTCTACTCCCGCTTTTCTGGCCGACTCAGCTACCGCTTCCAATGCTTCTAGCGATCGACTCACTAACGCGACATGAATGCCAATATCTGCAAAGGCTAGGGCAATTTCCTTGCCCATGCCACTACTGGCCCCTGTGATTAGCGCTCGTCGTTCTGGGGGTGAACTCATTTACGGTTTGGATGAGGTTTGCTTGGTTTTAACTGATTTAACAACTGCTGCAATTGCTGATTGTGAGATAATTGTTAAAATTTGTTACTCAGACATTATATCTCTATCAATACAATCGCGCAAAATTTTGACCCAAAATACCTGAAATGCCTCCCTGACTTATGCCGGAACTATCTCCGAAAATACCCCGATCTGGCGGAATTTCTGATAGCGCATTTCTCGGCGCTGCTCTGGGGTTAAAGACATTAATTCACCCAAAGTCCTTACCAGACATTGCTTGAGCTTTTCAGCAGCCTTTAGGGGGTTGCTGTGCGCTCCCCCATCGGGTTCTGGTACAATCTGATCGATAATCCCTAATTCTTTGAGATCTGGGGCAGTAATTTTGAGAGCCTGAGCGGCTTGGGGCGCTTGGCCTGCATCTTTCCAAAGAATGGCAGCACAAGCCTCTGGGGTGGCTACTGTATACACAGAATGCTCGAGCATTAATAGCTGTTCCCCTACTCCTATACCTAAAGCTCCCCCTGACCCTCCTTCACCGATTACTGTGCAAATAATCGGAACATCTAGGCTAAACATTTCTCTTAAATTATAGGCGATCGCCTCCCCTTGACCTAATTTTTCCGCATCTACCCCAGCCCAGGCTCCGGGAGTATCGATAAAGGTTAAAATTGGCATACCAAAGCGGTTGGCGTGTTCCATCAGTCGCATCGCCTTCCGGTAACCTCCCGGGGCGGCCATGCCGAAATTCCGAGCCACATTATCTTTAGTGTCTCTACCCTTTTGATGGCCTAGCATTACTACCGCTTGATTCGCTAAACGCCCTACTCCCCCCACTAACGCCGGATCATCATACCCTCGGCGATCGCCATGTACTTCCATCCACTCATCACTCATCGCTTGGATATAATCTAAGGTGCTGGGGCGACGTGGATGCCTCGCTAGTTGCAGACGCTGCGACGGTGACAGGCTACTAAATATTTCCTGTCTCAGTTGGGTCGCCCTGCTTTCTAACTGCCGAATTTGATCAGAAACATCAACCCCATTTTCCTCCGCCAGTTGGCGAATTTGATCAATACGAGCCTCCAGTTCGGCTAGGGGCTTTTCAAAATCTAGTAAAATTGGTTTGCGGTTGGGTGTGGCCACGCCTCAATTAACCTTTAGTAGCGAGTAAGTACAATCTTTTGGTGATTTACCTGGGGCTGAGGTGGGGGTGAGTTTCCCACTTCCCCCTACAGCCCAGGCTTCCTGTTTCATCCGCCGTTGTCAACCTTGGACCAGCCAATTTTGGGTCAATCACAGCGTCTAGCTTTTTTACAAAAGTTCGCCCACCACGGCTACTATTTTGCTCCGATTGCCCCTAATTATACCACCAATTGGTATCAGGCTGTCTCGCTCATATCTTTTTGGCGCTCTCGCCTCAGAATTGCTATTCTACATCGGTTTTCTGGGCATTTTCTCCGGCGCAATTCTCACATAAACCATGCACTGTCACTTCGTAACTTTCCGCCACTAAACCTGACCCTAATTGGCTCAGATCTACTTGCGAGAGTTTTTCCCAAGCAATATCTGCGATCGCTTTACACTGGCGACACTGAAAATGGTGATGCGGCGCTACATTTCCATCATACCTGGCTACCCCCTGCTCCAGCAACACTTCCCGCACTAACCCCACTTCCTTTAGTAGTTGCACAGAAGTATAAACTGTCGCCTGAGAAGATACCGGAAAATCCTTATTTAAATCTGTCAGCAGTTGTTCCGCCGTGGGATGGTCAGCACGAGACAACAGATTAGCATAGATCGCAAAACGCTGAGGAGTTACCTTTAAACCCTTCCCCTTCAGCCGTTTGACAATTTCTGTTCGCTCTAGTCCACTCTCCATCTCAGATCGCTGTTTGTTTGATTTTGGCTACTCATGTCCCCATTATATCTATTTCTAGTCCAGAGTCAACTTGAAATCAGACTCATTCTTAAAATAGTTATAAATACTCATTTACAAATCAACAAATCAGAATTATTCTTAGTTAAGAACATTTTTAGTAAATTTCCTCAACAAACTATGGTTATCGAAAAAGTACCCGACGTTGTATTCAAAACCCGCGTTCGTGACGAGTCCGTAGGTGGCCCTAACCCCTTCCGTTGGCAAGACAGAACCACCCAAGAAATTTTTGGCGGTAAGCGAGTTGTCGTCTTTTCCCTACCTGGTGCTTTTACCCCTACTTGTTCCTCCACACACCTACCCCGCTATGAGGAACTCTACGATGAGATCAAAGGTCAAGGAATTGATGAGATTGTCTGCGTTTCTGTTAATGACGCTTTTGTAATGTTCCAATGGGGTAAACAACAAGGCGCTGAAAAAGTCTTCTTACTCCCTGATGGTAATGGCGAATTTACCCGCAAAATGGGGATGTTGGTTGATAAGTCTAACCTCGGTTTTGGGATGCGTTCTTGGCGCTATTCTATGGTCGTTAACGATGGCAAAATTGAGAAAATCTTTGTGGAACCAGACTTCGGCGATAACTGCCCCACAGACCCCTTTGAAGTCTCTGATGCTGATACCATGTTGGCTTACCTGAAAGGTTAATCCCTCCAACGCCCCCCTCATTATCAGGGGGGTTTCTCGATATTTCCCCTTGACATTTTTGGGGATTTTAGCTAATATAGTAGCGTGGGAGAATGTGGGCGCATATATAACGTCTATATTAATCCCCCCCAGTCCTTGGCAGTCTGGGGAGAAAACTCCCGAAGTTTCTATCAGTGAATTATAGGCGCTGTTGCAATTGATTTTTCGATCGCACCGCCGGGGGGAAACCGGGTTGAATTTTCAGAGCTTCATCATAAGCATCGATCGCCTCGTTATATCGGCCCATTCTTTCCAAAACTAAACCCCTATTCACCAAAATCAAGGGATCTTGGGGTTGAATTTCCTGGGCTTTATCGAAGGCATTGAGCGACTCGTCATAGCGCCCTTGATGACTAAAAGCGATCGCCCTACCCACTAATGATTGATGGTCATTAGGATTAATATTCAAAGCCCGGTCGAAAGACTCCAGAGCCGCATTAATCTTGGAATTAGCCATTGACGTATTTCCTTCAGCCCTTAGCGCCTGACTCCACTGGCTGAGAGCAAACCCCCGATCTCGTAGAGCCGGGACAAAGGAAGGCCGCAACTCAATCGCTCGGTCATAGGCGGCGATCGCCCCTTCAAAATCTCCCCGACCACCAGCCAGGATAGAGCCTCGATTATGCCAAGCTAGATGAGACTCTGGCTGAACTTCAATAGCGCGATCTGATATCCTCACCGCCTCTTCAGTACGTCCGAGGGGAGAAAACAAGACATTGCCCTTTTGTAGTAGGGCTTGAAAGTGCTGTGGGTTAATTTCCAAAGCCTTCTGATAGGACTCTAAAGCCTGTTCATGGCGGCCCAACTTACTCAGTACAGAACCGCGTTCCACCCAAATTTCGGCTCGTCGAGGTTGTTCTCTCAAAATATCATCATAGGTAGCCAGTGCTTCCGAATACACCTGCGCCGCCTCAGCCATTTTCCCCTGATATTCGAGGGCGATCGCCTTACTTTGCCAAACACTAGGAGCAGATGGTCTAATAGTCTTCGCCTGATCAAAAGCCGACACCGCCTCATCGTATCGCTGCAAACCAATTAAAGCAATACCCTTACCATGCCAAGCCCTGGCATTATTAGGATCAATAGCGATCGCCTGTTCATGAGCATCTAAAGCCTTCTGGGGTTCTCCCATTTGGTAAAGTAATGTTCCCTTACTCGTCAGCACATCAGAGTTTTCCGGGTCTAGTTCCAGAGCTTTTTGATAATCTACCAAAGCGCGATCGTGCCTTCCCAATTCCGCCAAAGCATCGGCTTGACCCGCCCAAGCAGTCGCATGATTAGGTTGAATTTCAGTAGCGCGAACAAACATATTGCGAGCATCTTCGGTGTTACCATCGTTTAACAGTTGATTACCCCGTCGCACATAGTAAGCAGGTCTAAAAGTCGGCACTACTAGCTCAAACAATCCCAAAAACACCCCACACCCAGCCAAAGCCGCCCCGACATACCATCCTTTTACCGATAACCCTTTGGAAACCTTTGTCGGACTGGACTTAACCAGAGTTGGCAACTGCGCCACACCCGGACTAACTGAGGGTGCAATAGTTGGAGGTAAATTATTTGCCCCTCCAGTCCCCGTCATGGTTTGTTGTCTGGTTTCTTCCCCATAAATATTTCCCCCAGTGGCGGGGGGGCGCACTTGAGTCGCGGCGACTACTCCCCCGGCATTGGTGAGCATAGTTGGGTCATTTACCACCTGTCTAAGCCGTTGCACGTCAGCCAAAACCTCTCCGGCGGACTGATAGCGATCGACCAGATGAGATGCCACCATCCGGTCTAAAATAGCACAGAGTCCGTCACTAACACAGGCTTTCGGCTTCCAGATTGATTCTCCCGTCTGATCTCGTTCTAATTGGTGAGGGTGAATACCTGTTAAAGCCCTAATTGCGGTCATTCCCACCGCATACAAATCACTACTAAAATGGGGTTTCCCCTGAAGTTGCTCTGGTGGCGAATAGCCGTATGTACTAATAGCAACGGTCAAATTAGAATCACTACCCCCGGCTGCTTTCTGAATTTGTTTAACCGCCCCAAAGTCAATCAGCATCAACTTTTGATCCGCATGGCGTCGCATAATATTAGAGGGCTTAATATCCCGATGGATCACGTTTTGCTGATGGACATAATCCAAAATTGACAGAATATCCTCCAAAAAGTCAATTACCTGAGCTTCTGTCCAATGGCTGCCAGGGGGTAGTTCTTCTGTTAGGGGTTCCCCCCTTACTAACTCCTGTACCAGATAAAATTCCTGGTCTTCTTCAAAGTAAGCATACAATGTCGGGATTTGAGGATGGCGCGAACCTAAGCTATGCAATACTTGAGCCTCGCTGTTGAATAGCCTTCTAGCTGTTTGCAGGGTTGCTGGATCAGTAATTTGAGGTTTGAGTTGCTTAACGATACATTCTGGGTTTCCAGGCAACTGACTATCCTCGGCCAGATAGGTCTGGCCAAATGCTCCTCCTCCAATCCTTTGTAGTAATTTGTAGCGCCCACCAATAACTTTAGGAAGCATTCAGTTTAGCCTCAAGAAAATTTCAGATTTTGGCACATTGTAGGGGCAGGTCGGTACTTTTCTCGCTATACTATGGCATTGATAGCCATTATAGCAGGTTAAACTAGCCCTGAAAACCACCTTGGTTCCCTAAATTTATCCCCAAAACATTGTGATATGCTCAAAAAAGCGACTTTATTAGAAGCCATTGCCGGGAAAAATCGAGGTTTACTGGCTACAGAGAGCGACAAAACTGCTATTCTCTCTGCGATCGCTCAATTGGAAGATTATAATCCCACCCCTCGACCTGTAGAAGCACTTGAGTTATTAGATGGCAATTGGCGACTACTTTACACCAACAGCCAAGAACTCTTGGGGATTGACCGCTTTCCGTTTTATAATTTGGGGCAGATTTATCAATGTATTCGCGCCCGCAATGGCAAAATTTACAACATTGCTGAAATTGTCGGTATCCCCTATTTGGAAGGCATGGTTAGTGTGGCTGCCCGATTTGAAGCGGTTTCTCAAAAGCGAGTTCAGGTCAAATTCAACCGTTTTGTCATCGGCTTACAGCGCCTCATCTCCTATCAATACCCTAATCAGTTTATTGATGAAATTGAATCTGATAAAAAGTTCTTGGCTGTAGATTTTACCCTCCAAGAACAGCAACAACAAGGATGGTTAGATATTACTTATTTAGACGAAGATATGCGGATTGGCAGAGGCAATGTTGGTAGTGTGTTTGTCCTCACCAAAGTTAAATGATACCCATAGCCCTACCCTAGGGATTATTATAATTGATGGTTGGGTGGGTTATTTTATGCAAAATTAAATTGATTTATAGGAGGTTGTAATAATCAATTATTGAGACTATTTAATTGCTAGGGTTTCTCCAGTGGTGACAACTGCACCAGTGATAACTTTAGCAATGACTCCAGTTTGAGCGTGTCCGAATTTGGCGGAGAGTTGAGAGAGGAGAGAGATATCACGATCGCCTGTATCTGGGTTAACATCAATATTCAGACAGCGACCAATAGGCGCGGTGACTTCCACCAAAGCTGATCCCAATTTTAGGCGATTTCCTACCCAGTTAAATTCCGACCAAGCGGGAATATTATCAACTATAAAATTCGCTCTAAAACGGCGCGGATCAATGTAATTAACCCCGACTTTTTCAGCAATATCATCGAGGGTAGCCTGAGAAATAATAGAAATCTGTCCTTGGTGACGGTCTTGATAGCGAGTGTCCCCGGTAGTGGTTCCCACCAAACGCACAGGACTATATTGGGGATGTCTAGCAGAGGTACTAGGGGTGAGAGAGTGTAGATATTCACTGAAAAAAGCACTAATGCGATCGCGTCCGGTTTCAGTCCCTAAATTAGCCGCAGCCAACAATTCGCCATTTTTGGTAATTTCTAAGGTCTGACTGGTAGTATCATAAGCACAATTGAGACTAGCTAACTGTCCCCAATCATTTTGAACAGCAAAATGCTTTTTTGATAGCCAGGGAGTCAGGGGTTGCGCGTCTCCCATATCTGTAAACATCAAAGCAAATGCGCGATCGCCAAGAATGCCAAAGTTTTCTACCAATTGGACGCGATCGCATACTTGCGCGGTCAAACCCTTAACAGGATGTACAAATATTGTGTTAATCTTCATCGGCTATCCAACTCCATCAGACCATATATCAAACCATATCAGATACCCACCCCATGAAAACCTTAAATAAATCCCCCCATTGGCTAGTTATAGCGATCGTCTTTCTTGGTGTGGTAGCCATCTCTACGGGGTCAATTTTTGTGCGTTTAGCCATTGATGCAGCGGGGCTGCGGGGGGTAGGGTTTAGCTTGCTAATATCCGCCTCCCGGCTATCTATTGCGGCTTTATTGCTGACCCCTACCTGGGGGAGAGTTTCCTGGCGCACCTATAAACGAGAGGCGATATTCTACGCCATTGGCGCTGGAATATGTTTAGCCACCCATTTTTCTGTCTGGATAACTTCCCTATCTTATACATCGATTGCGGCATCAACTACTATTGTAACTACCAGTTCTATTTGGGTAGCGGTGTTATCTTGGCTATGGTGGCACGAAAGACCTGGGAAAGCGACCATATTAGGAATGACGATCGCTCTGAGTGGAGGTATGATCATCGGTTTAGCAGATGCTAAATTATCCACAGTGGCTAGTAATCCGATCGCCGGGAATATTTTAGCCCTAATGGGTGCGATCACCGCCGCCCTTTATCTGATGTTAGGAAGAGAAGCACAACAGCGGGGACTATCCCTCAGTGCATATATAGCGATCGCCTATACTGTAGGAGCGATGATTTTGCTACCCCTACCCCTACTATGGGGAGTTAACTATACTGGTCATTCTGCCACAGTCTATTTTTATCTAATCCTGATGGGATTAGTCCCCCAACTAATTGGCCACACCAGCTTTAATTGGGCGGTTAACCGTACTTCCCCCACCTTAGTCACACTGGCGATTTTACTAGAACCTGTGGCGGCGAGTTTTTTGGGCTATCTGCTATTTGCAGAAGTTCCCTCAAGGCGATTAATATTAGGAGCCATAGTCATTCTAACGGGGGTGGCGATCGCTACGCGCGGCAACAATGCCTCTAAAACTCAATCTAACCCACAGGAAACGGCAACCCCCTAACACCTTGTCAGAAGGGACTAGCTGCAATTATGGCTAAATCAAGGTTAAGGAACACACTACTATCGCGAAAAGGGATTAGACTATCCTAGGACTGGTATAACTATGGTGATTGGCGATCGCATAATAGCCGGAACCAGATCAACGATTAGGGCTAAAATTGGAAGGTCGGGAAATGAACTTAACCACTGTTGGGAATGGAAAATATCGAATTGATAGCATTTTAGGTCAGGGGGATTTCTGCATTACCTACAGAGGGACTAATCAGGTAACAGGTCAAATCGTTGCCATTAGAACCCTTGACCTCAACCTGAACGATGATCAAGATATCCCACAACTGCGACATCAATTTATAGCGATCGCTAAACGTTGGAGTCGCTGTCAGCATCCTAATTTAGTCGGGGTTATAGACTTATTTGATGAACAGGGCTTTCCATTTTTAGTTATGACCTATACTCCCGGTCAATCTCTACAAGACTACCTAAAAACTCAGCCCCCCCTACCCGTCCCACAGGCTATTCACTACATTCGCCAAATCGCATTAGCCCTACAAGCAATTCATCAACAAGGACTCATTCACTGTAACCTGCAACCTGCTTGCATTATTAAGCCGATCGGGACTAATTCCTTGATACTTAGTGGTTTGGGAGTCGGTAGTCATCTCAAACCTGATCAACTCAACCGTTATATTTATAACCGTCCCCTCTCCGGTGGATATGCAGCCCTTGAACAATATCTTCCCAATGAACAACCTAGCCAAGCCACAGACATCTATGCACTCTCAGCCCTACTGTACTATCTGTTAACAGGGGAAACCCCCCTAGAAGCGCCCCTATGTGCGAACCAACTCACAGAAGAATTAATCGGAGTGGAAAAACCATCGGTGGGGAAATTGCACCCAGACTTAAACCCAGAAGTGGAAGAAGCTGTGCGCTGGGGATTAGAGATCCAAGCCTCAAATCGTCCCTCTAATATCTCGGAATGGTTGAATATCCTCCCTACCCCGGAAAAAGCCCTAATTATCAGGGAAACTGTGATCAAAATCCCCTACCACAACCATAATCGAGAAACAGAAACCGGCACCCCTAATGATAATTCTGCCACCCCGGCCGGGTATGATCGGCAACAATCTACTACCAAACAGATTAGGCGATCGCCTGTTCCCCAATGGGGGCTGTTGCTAGTATTTTTCCTCACCTCTATGATATCCGGTTGGTTAGGGTTTGCCATTACCCGCAGCTATAGTCAAAAATTAGCGACCCGACCCAGCAACAGCCATTTGAAATCTGAAAAAGAGCTAGGCTTGGTCATAGATCCCAATTCCCCTATCTTTGAAACACCCGCCCTAGTGGGAGAAAATCAGGGCCTGCCTGGTCCTGCTAATGACCTGGAAATATTAGGCGATGGTAGTACCAATCTGGCAGAATTGCTCAAAGATGTGGCTTTTTCAGAAACTCAGGATAATCACCAAGACCTCTATAATAGTTCTGGAGCCATTACCAGTACGGATGATTATGCTGATCAAGCCTTTCCTGAGTCCCCGACTTCATCCTATTGGCAGAATTACCCAGCCCTGGAACCTTCACCAACTCAAAACTCTCGCGATGATCATACCCACAACGAGCCGACAGAACATTATGGCGATCGCATACCTGCTAGAGGTTCCCACGAGACGACTATTGAGGACTTTCGACCCTCTTATCCCCTAGAGTTACCAGAGTTAGCACCAGTTAACCCTAACATTCTCAACAACTCACCTCTCGATCAGGATTTACCTACCACGTTACCTCAACGGGAGATTGAGGATGATTATGATCAGTGGTTAAATAATCAACGGCGATCGAGCGATCGTATACTTGAGGACGAGAACCCAAAACGTTGGGATGAGTTTTTACCCCCAAGAACAAGCCAACCCGATTGGGAATTATCCCAGTTTTTCACTTCCAGACCCCAGGGATAAAAATTTGGTGTCTCCATCCAACTCTTGATTTGACCCTAATCTAATTATATTGGTTTCCCAAATATTAGATTTTATAGGAGACAACTTATTAACAGACAACAGACAACAACAAGAACCACAAAAATGCCCCGTTATTCTGCATTTACTAAAGGCTTCCTTTCCTCAATATCCTCGCCTTTGCTCTACTATTCCCTCAAACCTGAGTATTTGTGGTAACTTAGCTAACTGATAAATACTATCATCCGCCAACCATGAACCAGTCCAAGCGTTTTTTAGAACTTGATGGAATTAGAGGTTTAGCCGCCTTAGCTATTGTTCTGTTTCACTATGCTGGTTCCTATCAATGGTCTCCCCATAACTTATATTATTATTTTTCCTATCTTGAAGAATTCGTACAGTTGTTTTTTATAATTAGTGGTTTTGTAATTTTAATAAGTTTTCAAAGAATCAACAATAGTATAGATTTTATCATGGGTCGTGTGTTTAGACTCTATCCCGCCTATTGGTTTTCTGTAATTACTACCATAGTTATTGCCTATATTAGTCAAAGGCCATTAAGAAGTGATAATCTCTATGATATATTAATAAATTTTTCCATGTTTCAAGAAATGGTCGGTTCACGAAATATTAATATTGTCTACTGGACTATGACCCTAGAATTAGCATTCTATACTATTATCCTTATTCTCTACCAATCTCGACTTTTGAAATATATTGATATCATCTGTGGGATTTGGCTAATATTAATTGTTTTTGATATCTTCAGAGCCTACCAATCTCCTGAATTATCATTAACCATTATCGGAAATTTGCCCAGCAATCAAGCATTAGTATATCCTGATATTGTCGGTTTATTTAAATGGGATAATTTATCTGAATTTATATCCTTTATTAGGAATTATATCAAATTTAATTTCATTCTTTTAAGAGGCAGAGCCCCCTTATTTATTGCTGGCTTAATTCTGTATCAATGTCAAGTCAATAGTGTAACTATCTATCGTGTGTTCTTAATTGTCGCCTGTGTGTTAGCCAGAGCCTTAGATTATTCTCCCGGTACTCCTAAGTATGCTTTTATATTTTTTGCTATATTTGTAGTGATTTTATATCTGGCTCATCGAGAAAAATTGAGATTTGTGTCTACTAGAATTTTAGTGTTTTTAGGAGGCATTTCTTACTCATTATATTTAACCCATATACAGAGTAGTTGGTTATTTAACTGGAGTTTACAATCCCTGGATATACCACCAGAGTTGTCAGTAATTGTCAGAACTATATTTGCTATATTGGTGGCTTATATTGTGACGATCGCCATAGAAAAACCCGCTCTTAGGTTTTTCCGAAATCAGTTCAAACGTAATAAATCTACCAGTTGAATCTGATTTATTGACAGCGATCGCACCCACTTACCATCAATGATGTGGGGGGACTTAGACCGGACTTAGACGAAAGCCTGCTACCTGACCACTGATTGTTAAGATTTATGTGGTAACTCGTCAATCTTCCTAGTGATTAAGTTATGTTATCATCGGTAAAATATTGAATTCCTGCCCAAATATTCCTCGTTAAAGAGACCAAATCAATATATCGTAACTATACACATGAACAAACCCACAAGATTGACTGGTGTTGATTTGTTTCGGGGTCTAGCAGCCTTGGGTGTCACAGTTTTGCACTCCCGTGGTGGTACCACTGGGGCTCCGGATCTGGTTTCTAGCTGGTTAATTATCTCAGCCAGTTTTGCTGTACCCTTTTTTTTAGCGACTTCATTTTATTTTAGTTTCAATCGTTTTTATAGTCGAGGAAAATTACTGAATCTTGGCGATCGCTTCCAGCGTTTAATTATTCCTTATGGCTTCTGGAGTTTAATTTATGTGCTCAGTAGAATTGTCAAAAGTTTAGTTTTAGGTAATCCCCAGGAAGCGATCGGGGTAATTGCCGACCCGATCGCCATTATTTTTATGGGAGCATCCGCAGTGCATCTTTACTTTGTCCCCTTACTATTTTTTGGTAGTTTCTCAATCAAATTGATCGAATTTTTAGAAAATCAGAAAAATCAGCCTTCCCAGAAAAATAGGTTTTTAGTGTTGGGAGTCATCATCTCCCTAATACTTGACATGACCTTGAGATTTACCAACAATAGTTTTAGGCTCGGTGCTAATGTTGCGTTTTCCGGCTTAACCGAACAGATATCATGGCTGTCAAATGACCAAGTAATTTTGCGAATATTTTTCGTAATAATAGCTTGGATTATTCGCTGTTTACCCTACGTTTTTATAGCGGCAATAGTGGCTAAATATGACTATTATCAAAACATAATTTCCCGAAAAATTCCCCTAATTGCTGGCTGTAGTTTCCTCATATTTTGCGTGAGTACATTTGGATTTTTACCCATTAACTCCATGATACCGGGAGGTACAAGCATCACCGAAATTCTGCAAGGTTACAGTTCCCTAATCTTAGCGATCGCCCTATCATATTTAATGAAAGACAACCCCATAATTCAGAACCTAGGCGCTTGTTCATTTGGCATTTATTTAGCCCACCACTTATCAATAGAAATTTTTGAATTTATCGTGAAAAAAATATCTCCCGGCCTCCTGGAACCCATTTCAGCCACTACCATTCTCATAACCGCCATATTTGGATTTGTCACCAGTTGGGCGATCGTCAATTTATGCAGTCGTAATCAGATCACTTCTCGATTAGTTCTTTGAAACTTTTGCGCTCCTATAAACAGTGGCAGCCACCATAGTCCTGAAACTGCCCGCAGATACCGACCCCCAGAAAAATTGACCGGATTGAACTAATCTATTAGCTGACAAATGGCTATATGAGTTCAATTAACAACCATGGCTGCCACTGTGCTACATTTAACTTGTTCAAACCTTTACAAAACTTATGAAAGCTTTACGCAGATTGAAAAAGTATCGCATTATCTGGGAAGACAACTCTTGAAAGACAACGGCAGTAGCCCGCAAAGCACGAAGCATAATGTTTCGTGCGCCTACCCAATCACGGGGTAAAGATATAACTTTCGTTACAGCCGCTAAAACACCTTTCTTTCTAAGGTGGCAGCACTGACGGAGAATATTTCTCCCGGCTTCTTTGGGTGTAACATAATTTGGGCACTTTAACTCCTGTTATTGTGCTTGTTGCTATTATACAGGTTTTTGGTTTTTGTGTAAGTTTGAGTAAATTTTTTATTACTAGGAAGCACCTCACAATTAAATCATGGTTAGGGAAATCTCCTCAGCCCGGCCCGCAAAGCCAACCCACAGGTTGACGGGAAGACCAGCCAGACCCTCTTAGTTCCCAGAACTATGGTAGATATACATCCCATCCTTTGCTAGATTCATATACCGCGCTATAATTTGTTACGGAACTTAGCAAAACTTTTATATGAGTAAGCCATCTGTTCATTCTTTCTTTGTGGGCCGGGCCTTAGCAGAAGGACTCTATGAACAAATTGAAAACATCTTGTCCAATGGCCTGAGTGAATTAGGCAAATTTGATGCCGAACAACGGGAGAAACTCCGTGATTTTACCAATCAGGTCATCCAGAAGGCTGATTCTGAGGCGGAAAAACAGGGTATCAATCAAATGGCTGACAATAGTGGCTTTGGTTCCGAATCAGTTGATTTACAGGAAACTATCGACGACCTCCGGGCGGAAATTGCCCAAATGCGATCGGAACTACAGCGTTACCGTAACCAAGCCTAAGTGCAGACCACTGCCATACATCCTGTCATACATCCTTAATTAAACCCATTGATTAGCTGGAAACGCAATTTTGGAAACGCGAGTGTCTGTTCCCCTTGATGAGTCAAATCATCCCTACCGGAACCATGAAAATATCCCACCTAACCCAGTGGCTTCAGCCACTCCCAAACCCTATGGTCAAAAATCCTACCGTTGGAACCGTAAACATTATTCCCGTCAACGGCGATTTATTGACATTTGGACCTTTGTTCTCCTATGGCTAGGGTGGCTGTGGAGAGATGGTAAACAATGGAGTTACATAGGTGGTTACACCGAAGAAAAAAAACTGGTCAGAAAGAGACAGCAGGCTATCTGGGTCAGGGAAAGCCTCCTAGACCTAGGACCAACCTTTATCAAATTAGGTCAACTGTTCTCCACCCGTGCTGACCTATTCCCCGGTGAATATGTCGAGGAACTTTCTAAACTACAGGATCGCGTCCCCGCTTTTCCCTATGAACAATGTCGGGAAATCATCGACCAAGATTTTGGTAAATCCGTTGAGCAACTATTTCGCAACTTTGACCCGGTTCCCCTAGCCGCCGCTAGTTTAGGCCAAGTCCACAAGGCTCAACTCTACTCCGGTGCTGATGTGGTGGTCAAAGTCCAACGACCTGGACTTAAACAGCTATTTGAGGTCGATCTAGCTATTCTTAAAGGTATTGCTCGCTATTTCCAAAATCATCCTAAATGGGGTCGAGGTCGCGACTGGCTGGGAATTTATGACGAATGTTGCCGAATTCTCTGGGAGGAAATAGACTATCTTAATGAGGGCCGCAATGCGGATACCTTCCGGCGTAATTTCCGCCATTGTGATTGGGTTCAGGTTCCCCGGGTTTGCTGGCAATTTTCATCCCCACGGGTCTTGACTTTGGAGTATCTTCCGGGAATTAAAATTAGTAACTATGAAGCCTTGGAAGCATCGGGTTTGGACCGGAAACAACTGGCTCAAATGGGGGCTAAAGCCTATTTACAACAACTCCTTAATGATGGCTTTTTCCATGCTGACCCTCATCCGGGTAATATTGCCGTTAGTCCCCAGGGACAGCTAATCTTTTATGATTTCGGTATGATGGGGCGGATTACTTCTAATCTGCGGGAAAAGCTGATGGAAACACTATTTGGCATTGCTAATAAGGATGCCGATCGCGTCGTGAAATCCCTCATTGAAGTGGGCGCTTTGGCTCCTACCGGAGATATGAGCCCCGTGCGACGCTCCATCCAGTATATGCTAGATAATTTCATGGATCAACCCTTTGAGGAGCAATCCATTGCAGCTATTAGTGATGATCTCTATGAGATCGCCTATGACCAACCCTTCCGCTTCCCGGCTACATTTACTTTTGTGATGCGTGCCTTTTCTACCCTCGAAGGGGTCGGTAAAGGCTTAGACCCGGAATTTAATTTTATGGAGGTGGCACAACCTTTTGCCATACAGCTTATGTCTAATGGAAACGGCTCCCAAACTACCAATAGTATCATAAATGAAATCAGTCGTCAAGCGGTTCAGGTGAGTTCCACGGCTTTGGGTTTACCCAGTCGCATTGAACAAACCCTTGATAAATTGGAACAAGGAGATTTGCGAATGCGGGTGCGGGCGACGGAAACCGATCGCCTCCTGCGCCGGGTCAGTAACGTGCAAATGGGGACTAACTACGCTTTGTTGGTGGGGGCATTTACTTTATCGGCAACACTACTGTTTATTAGTGATAAAGTGTGGTTAGCTCTTGTGATTGCCTTTTTGGCTTTGCTCATGGCAGTTGTTTTGATACGGCTGATCAGACAAATCAATCGCTTTGATAGAATGCTGTAGGTATCAGATATCAGGGGTGGTGGAATGGGCGATGTGGCTTCCTGGGGATGACACCCAAGCCCCACCTCACCCATGGTATCCTGTCATCCGCAAATCGGCCATCACTTAAACAATGCGATCGCTGTGTCATAAGCCGTCCAACTCAACAATTAAACAGGTGGAGATGGCTAAAAAAGTGCTGGTAGGAAAGTACCTCTCAGCTAACTTGACCCGTTCACCAGGTAAACTTACACCTGGGTTATTGATGCCAAAAACTACCCGGAAATCTTATAATAACAATGTTATCCGCCAAAGGGGACTCAATATCTTAAAATTTTTCCAGCTCAAAAAAACTGATATTATCAAAGAAATTTTAGCTGGTGCCAAGCGTCCCGCCCAAGATGCTACTGCTGTTAACTCAACTTGCTGATATCCTATGCAACATAGAAATCACTCTCAGTTTCTTCCCGTCACTAATCGGAGTAACGATTTAGTGGTACTCTGCACGGAGGAAGATTTATGAAACGCTATTTCGCAGGTTTGACTGATACGGGAAAAGTCCGCACTGTCAACCAAGATGCCTATTACATCGACCAGGAAGGACGGTTTTTTATCGTGGCTGATGGTATGGGTGGTCATGCTGGCGGTCAAGAGGCTAGTCAAATTGCCACTAAAACTATCACAGAACATCTTAATGCTCATTGGGATTCTTCTGCTCCTTCCCCGGTATTACTCAAGGAAGCCTTTATAGCGGCTAACCGTGCTATCCTTGATGACCAAATCTCCCATCCTGAACGTTCTGATATGGGGACGACAGCAGTGGTGGCTTTGTTTCGTGACGGGGAGTCCTGGTGCGCTAATGTGGGAGACTCCCGCCTCTATCGCCTACGGGGACATACGTTAACTCAAATTTCGGAAGACCAAACTTGGGTGGCGCAAGCTGTTAAACGTAAGGCTATATCCCCTGATGATGCGCGGGTGCATCCCTGGCGGCACGTTTTGTCTCAGTGTTTGGGACGGGAAGATTTATCTCAAATTGATATTTTTCCCATGGAAATTCAAGCAGGCGATCGCCTATTATTATGCAGCGATGGCTTGACGGAGGAGTTACCAGATTCTGTCATTGCTAATCAGCTTAAATCCATTCGCGCCTGTGAGGCGGCGACTCAGGCTTTGGTTGATGCGGCTATTGATAGGGAAGGGAAAGATAATATCACCGTCATTGTGGTGATGATCAATCAGGACGATTAATTAGGCTTCCATGACTGTTGTTATTGGTCTGATCAGCGGTACTTCTGTCGATGGTATTGATGCAGTTTCAGTCCGTCTGAAAGGATCAACTACAGATCTACAGGTGCAATGTCTCGCTAAGGCTACTTATCCCTATCCCCCTCAACTGCGATCGCAAATTTTAGCCATCTGTGGCGGTGCATCCATTTCTGTGGCTGATTTGGCTGCTTTGGATGATGCGATCGCTCTCGAGTTTTCGAGGGCGGCTTTGAATATCCAACAACAATCACCACCCGCTGAATTAATTGGTTCCCACGGTCAAACCGTTTATCACCGACCACCCTACCCCGATGCTACCATCCCTTTGGGCTATAGTGTACAACTAGGGCGACCAGAGGCGATCGCTCATCAAACCGGTATCACTACCGTTGGTAATTTTCGCCTCGCTGATATCGCCGCCCAAGGAGAAGGCGCGCCCCTAGTTCCGGCTGTCGATGCCTACCTCCTCCGTCACCCTCACCTCTATCGCTGTATTCAAAATATCGGTGGTATTGGCAATGTTACCGTTTTACCTCCCGCAAATATACCCGAATCACATCCTGTGCGGGGATGGGATACTGGACCTGGTAATGCTTTAATCGATTTAGCCGTCGCATATCTATCTGATGGTCGTCAAAGTTATGATTTAGATGGCGCATGGTCCAGTCGTGGTACTCCCTGCACTCCATTAGTCCAAAAGCTGATGGCAGACCCCTTTTTTCAGACTCCGCCGCCTAAGTCCACCGGACGGGAATTGTTCGGAGTTGAATATCTCCAAAAATACTTACAACAAACTCAAGTCTATAATCTTTCCCCAGCCGATATCCTCGCCACCTTAACCGAAGTTACTGCTGTTTCCATTACCCACAGCTATCGCCATTTTTTGCCCCAATTACCAGATCAAGTCCTCCTATGTGGCGGCGGATGCCATAATCGCTATCTCCGAACTCGCCTAGAACAGCTTTTACACCCTATCCCTATTATGACCACCGCCGATGCCGGAGTTGATCCCGATTTTAAAGAAGCGATCGCTTTTGCTGTCCTCGCCTATTGGCGCACCCGGAGCATTCCTGGTAATTTACCTGAAGTTACAGGCGCTAGTCAGTCTGTGCTGTTAGGGAATATTTTTCACCCTCATCGCACCATTGGGCTATAATAACCCCAGTTGTGCAAAATGGCATCTGCTCAACAGTTTCCCGACCACTGAGTAACAAATTAGTGCTGTGGCTCACACTTTTTTAATGGAACCTGGTCAGTGGCTGGTGGAAGGAACCTGGCTAGATCGTAATCAAGCGCCTATCAGCGTTCGTGGTAAAACATTAGTTGCATGGCATCAGAGTGAGTGGTTCAGTCTGGTGACTAAGTTGGTGTTTCCACGAAGCGATCGTGATGACATCATTTTGCAGTATCGAGGACGACTCGACAACAACGAACGTCAGTACACCTTTTTAATGCAGCATAGCGCCTTCGGTAAAGTCGAAGGGGAAGGCTTAATCAGTCCCTCCCTAATTGTCCAACGATTTTGGGTACTTGGGGATGAACGTCAGCGACGCAGTGGTTTGGAAAGTTTCCGCCGCTTTGACAATAATCGATATTATTATTCTAGTGCCATTATGGCTGGTCATCATCTCAATCTCTCCAGCATCATGGAAGCTACCTTAGAACGAAAAACTTAAATCGGTATTGTTTTCATGTATTAATTACCGGGTCGGTGGGGGCGGGTTTATTAATATTGTCGTCGATAATTGAGAATTACCCGGTCGGTGACGGCGGGTTTATTAATATTGTCGTCGATAATTGAGAATTACCCGGTCGGTGGGGGCA
>NZ_JARPLU010000460.1:0-806 GCF_032349615.1 Limnospira sp. PMC 1279.21
GCGATCGCATTATCGCCATCACTAGGTCATTATGTTAACTTTTGTAACAAAAAATTAAGAAATGTTGCGAAAAAATTTTTTTTGGGGGGGTGGGGTTGCCTTTTTGGGGGGTCTGCGCTATACTTTAGATAATGGGAATAGTTGCATTTTTTTGGCTGCTGCATATATTCTTATTATGAAACGATATGTCAATATCTTATCATGAGTTCCCGGCTGTTGTCAACCCTCACTGGTTGTCTATAATGAATAAAACGATATTTTTTGGGGTTCCCAATTATGGCAGATTACCATATAGAAAATAATCAGGAATGGTGGACCCAGCAATGGTTAGACATTCTGAATCGCTATCGGTTTAAGAAACGATTGGAAAGGGCGAGAAATTATGCGAGACAGGGTAATGTTCTCAATATTGAATTTACTGGTCAGCGGGTTCTGGCGCAAGTTCAAGGGACGCAAGCGGAACCTTATCAGGTGGAATTGTGGTTAGATGCTTTTACGGAGGAAGAATGGGGATATGTGATTGAAACATTATCCCAGCAGGCGATTTTTTCGGCGAAGTTGTTAGCGGGGGAAATGCCTTACAATATTGAGGATGTATTTGCTAAAAATGGCTGGCGGCTATTTCCTTTGAATTTGGATGAAGTACATTCTCGCGCTCTGTTGTCCAGATCCGGCTAACCCCTGTAAGCATATTGGTGCAGTTTATTATATGTTAGGCGATCGCTTTAGTGAAGATCCATGTGTCTTATTTCAACTGCGGGGACGCTTGAAAGAAGAGATTATCGCTAAATTGCGAAATATACGGG
>NZ_JARPLU010000461.1:0-801 GCF_032349615.1 Limnospira sp. PMC 1279.21
ATCGTCGCATTGTCCGGGAACAACCGGAAAAATGTCGCGTAAATGTATCAGATCAGGTTAATTAGGAGAAGATCATGGCTCATAAGAAAGGAACAGGAAGCACCCGTAACGGTCGCGACTCTAACGCCCAGCGTTTGGGAGTCAAACGCTATGGCGGTCAAGTAGTCAGTGCAGGTAATATCCTCGTGCGTCAGCGCGGCTGTAAGTTCCACCCTGGGAACAATGTAGGCATTGGCAAAGATGATACTCTATTTGCCAAAGTAGATGGAGTTGTGCAATTTGAGCGCCGGGGGAAAAGCGGCAAGAAAGTCAGCGTTTATCCCGTAGAAGTGGCATCCTAGCCATAGTAGGGCGGGTTTCCCACCAGCCTCGTCAGATATTTTTTCCATAACCGGACTCCATAAGTGTCCGGTTTTTTCAGTTTTCGGGGAAATATTGTAGTCAGCACCCCCGCCTGAAGCACGGGGGCTTCGTGCCTCCCGCAACAGAATAGCTGACCAGCTATAGCCGTAACTGGCTACGTTCAGAGCAAGAGTTAAAGTTCCTACCCTGGAATGCGTGCTAGTTCCCGGCTCTAGAACCGAATCGTTAAATAGTTTTAAGGGGTTAAGACAGTGCGATTTGGAGAGACTCTTCCTGTTAGGCAATTCACTGAACAACGATTGACAAAGGTCAACAATTGCGTTAAGCTAGACGAGTACACAACAAGCGAGTTAAATGCCGAAATATATAGCACAAGACAGAACAGTTAGGACGTATAATGGCAAGGATATCTACAGAAGACCCAAAATGACAGCCCCC
>NZ_JARPLU010000462.1:0-787 GCF_032349615.1 Limnospira sp. PMC 1279.21
GAGCCATTTGAGCGGAGGTTTTGTGGCCATGCTCTTGGGCAAAAGCCTTGAATTTTTGCCAGTCGGTAATTTTGTGGTTATTGCCAGGTGGGTGATTAGGTTTAGGGAGGAAGTCTCCGGTCTGTGCTTTTCTTTGCAGCCAGAGATTAATGGTGTTCCGGCTGACATGGAAAACTTGACTGGCTTCTGTTTTGGGCATACCGTCTAGTTCAATTGCATCAATAACTTTTTGTCTGAGGTCGTAACTATAGGGGGCTGGCATTTTGGGTCTTCTTAGTCATCTCGTCCTCTCCATTATACGTCCTAACTTTCCTGTCTTGTGCTATAACTTAGGACTAATCAGCTCGCTGTGGCGGATGCGTAGGCGGAAAGGAACCTCGGGGTCGATGAGAAGATACGAGAGCCAATCTCGCCCCACAAATTCCCGGTCAGCGGTCAGACAAGCCACCTCCACGTCAGGAAATAGTGCCTCGAAGCGGTCGAATAAGTCCATGCGTTCGCCACTGTTGCTATTGCCCTTTTTGTCAAGCATCGTCCACAGCAGGGGAAAGGCAATCCCCTCGTGGACGACTGCCAACATCAAGATGTTGAAATGGGTTTGACCGAAAGACCAACAGGTGCGGTCGAGACTAAGAGTCCAAGGTTGGGGAATGTCAATGAGGCTAACGACGAAACGGGCAATCTCTGCCCGGTCAAATTTGAATTGCCGAAAAAAACGTTGTAATCGCTTGTATAGCACAAGACAGAAAAGTTAGGACGTATAATGGCAAGGATATCTACAGAAGAA
>NZ_JARPLU010000463.1:0-780 GCF_032349615.1 Limnospira sp. PMC 1279.21
TAAAAGGCGGCATCCATCACAACGATACCGTCGCTAGTCCATTGGTCACCAAACGCCTTGAGCACCTCTGCAAACTGCTGAGTGTCCTGTTCATTGCCACTGGCCAACTGCAACCATAGCGGCACGCCACCGTCGGCGGCACAGACTAGAGTCATCAAAAACTGTTTCAAATCTGGACGATGGTCTCGGGAATAGCCTCGACACAGCCGAATTGGGCTGGGTTCTGCTGATGTCTCACCGGGGGGAGCTGACTCAAGTCCTACCTCGGATTTCCCCTTCGAGCACCGCTGATACTTCCCTTCTACTGAGATCGAGGTGGCATCGAGATGACGCTGTTGAATATCAATTCCAAATCGTTCCACAGCCTGGAGCGCCACCTGGAGAAAAAATGATGTCGTCCCTTCTGCGTAGAGTTCATCCAACACTCGACCTAAGCGGTCGTCATTCAAGTGACGAGCCTCTACCCCTTCCCCGAGCAGATGAGACACCGCTTTACTCTCAAAAAACTCGCTGAATAAATACAACGGTGCACTGAGAAAGCCTAGGGCGTTCAAAATCATGGCTTTAACCACTTGTCCGGCACTCACATGCTCCAAGCTATGAGGTTCAATCCGCTTATCCGTCAACTCGACCAGGCCAAGTTCGTCAATCACTCCAGCCACTAAACCCAGATGGTCTAAATTTTTAATCTGCATCGCCAGAGCCTACCGCTCGAAGGAACCCTTTCTAGCCTAGACTAGCACCATATCTTTTATTCCCTGTCAACCTGCGGAATGTAGG
>NZ_JARPLU010000464.1:0-774 GCF_032349615.1 Limnospira sp. PMC 1279.21
GTTTCATTGACGGCAGAACCCGCCCCTACATTATCGGTGGGTGGGGGCGGGTTTATCAAAATTCCGGTGGGGAAGTTTCATTGACGGCGGAGGCGCGCCCCAACGGGGTGGTAATGTTTTGGGAAATGGGAAATTGATGGGATGGGTGCATTTCGTCTTGGTTCCAATTATAGGGATTATTGACGATATATTCTCGAATTTTTTGTAATGCGTTTTCGTCCCTAATTATATGTTCATAATATCCCCTTTGCCATACAGGAACTTTAGAAAGCGATCGCAATTGATTAATCCTACGGCTAGAAAAAGTTTTGAAACCTTGAACAACTTTTGAGAGAGTATGGCTGTGGTCTGTTAAGATAATGATACCATGAATATGATTAGGCATAATCACAAAACTATCTAACTGAATTAAAGGGTAAACTCTGGTTAGGTTAAACCAATTGAATTTAACCACTTCACCATAACAGTTTAGCATTACAGTTTGGTCTTTAATTTCACCCAATAAGCATTGTTTATGATAAATACAAATTGTGACAAAGTATGCCCCCGGTTGACTGTAATCATATCCTCGAAGACGAATTGATTGGCGGTTATGAATATCAGGATTGTATTTCATATTGATAAACCATCATTAATCATCTGTAGCGGCGTGTTCACGCCCGGTATATGGTAATTGGTAGGGGCGGGTTCACCGGGCTATATCATAGTCACAGATAAGCCATATAAACCCGCCCTATCCCCGCCCAATCAAAGTATCTGTAGGGGCGGGTTCAA
>NZ_JARPLU010000465.1:0-769 GCF_032349615.1 Limnospira sp. PMC 1279.21
TAGTACTTTACCGTTGTTTGTGGTACCAGTGGCAGGTACGTGTAAATTACCATCTGTAGTTGGGTGAACGTAATTATTTGCGCTTGCAGCAATTCCATTTAACTTAGTCTTGTCTCCCAAAGACATTAAACCAGCGGTGGAAGTTGTAGCAACAGGTATAGTTACGTCAGTACCAGTAGAACTTGTAATTGTTCGAGTGTCACCTGTACCAGAAATAGAAAGGTTAGTGGATTGATGAGGCGCAGAGTTAATAATGGTTGTACCTGATAACGATATACCTGTACCTGCGCTATATGTTGTATTCGGGGGAGTCCCCAGATTAGCGGTGATACCATTAGCGGTTTGGGTGATACTGGTTACAAATGTACCGCTACCAGAGGTAGCTACTGGTAAACTGAAAGTAGTACCACTAAGAGTTAAACCACTACCCGCTGAGTATGTGGTATCCCCTATCAACGCAGCAGCAGGGAGTCTAGCAACATCGATAATACCAGATGTAATATTAGAAGCATCATGATTATGCGGTGTTGGGGGGAACGTAGTTGGTGAGCCTGTCACCTCATTCCACGTAGGCCACCTAGTGGCAGTCGCTGGGATAGATGTTATCTCACTCCAAGCATGGTTGTGAGCACTAGGAGTAAACGTAGTAGGTTTAGAAGTCACTTCAGCCCAAGACGGCCAGCGTGAAGCGGTAGCTGGAACACCTGACGTAATGTCAGCCCAAGCATGAGTATGCGCTGAAGGCGTGAACGTTGTCGGTTTGCTTGTA
>NZ_JARPLU010000466.1:0-769 GCF_032349615.1 Limnospira sp. PMC 1279.21
CCTTGTAACCTAGTTGACGACGGAACTCATAAAATGAAGCATCAGCGATAGAACCAGCCAAACCATGATTTTTCAGCATACCTGACACATTCAAATCCTCAATGACGACTTGGCTGTGGTTTTTAGCCAAAAAAGTAGTTATTTTATGAATCGTGTCACGGCGAATATTAGCTACTCTTTGATGTAGCTTTTGAACTTTTAAGAGACATTTGGCCCGATTTTTTGAGCCTTTGACTTTGCGACTTAAATGGCGTTGTAATCTGGCTAGTTTTTTGGTCGCTGCTTTATAAGCCTTGGGATTAGAGAATTTTGTCCCATCGGAGCAAGTCGCCAAATTGTTAATTCCTAGGTCTACCCCGATTCTCTCTCGGAATTTCGGTGTGATTTCTGGTGTGGTTTCTACAAAAAAGCTCATATACCAGTCACCTGCTTGGCGCGTTATAGTGACTTTCTTAACCCAACTTTCGGGTAGAGCCTCAAATGTAGAAACCCAGCCCACAAAAGGCAGCTTATGGCGAGTTCCTGACAGATTGAATGGCTTTCCGGAATTGTCAAGGGTAAAGCTATCATGGTGGCCTTTCTTCTTAAATTTAGGATAACTGCTTATTCCCTTGAAGAAGCGCTTAAAGGCATCCCCTAGATTAATGAAGGCATATTGATCAACTTTAGAAGACAATTCAGACATCCAAGGATATTGAGGTTTCACATAATTCGTAAAAACCTTTTTAATGGAGTTTATATTAGGCTTGAGTCCCTCTTCATAAGCTGA
>NZ_JARPLU010000467.1:0-753 GCF_032349615.1 Limnospira sp. PMC 1279.21
GCGCGATCGCGTTCATCAAACAAATCCCCCGGTTCTTTGAACAATTCCCCATTAGGGTGATACACTGCTAAACCATCATCAAACAGCTCAAAGCGAATGTTCAACAGTGGGGAAGTCCAGGGGAAATCTAGGGGGGTAATTAACACCAAGCTATCTTCGGGGGTAGCCCGTTGAAAACCCCAAAAATTATGGGATTGGGGATTATAAAAATACATCTCCAGCACGCCATACTGTTGATAAAATTGTTGTTTGGCAGCCATTTCGCTCATGGTGTTACTGGGAGAGAGGATTTCAAACACCACTTGCGGCGGAATGTTGTCTTCTTCCCACTGTTTATAACTACCGCGCGCGCCATCAGGACGACCTAACACCACCATCGCATCAGGGGCTTGTCTGGGAGCGGGGGGACGTTCTACCTGGACGGGATACCAGAGTAAATCCCCCGCCACAAAAGCTACCTGTGACTTGAGAAGTTGTTTAAGGTTGCTGACTAGCCGCACAATCCAGCCATACTGGAGGGTATTTTCCGCCATCGGTTTACCATCAGAGTCGGGGTAGAGGATATGAGGGGGGATAGGAGTTTGAACCATCATTCAGTACCCGGATGAATCAATATTCACCTATTATATAGCGACCCTAGAACGGTTGTGGAATCAGCCCTCGCCCTCAATGTGAATCCCAGAGAGGGACAGGAACTTTTGCTCACAATTATCAGAGGGTTTCTGGATCGATACCCAATTCCCGGAGTTTCGC
>NZ_JARPLU010000468.1:0-743 GCF_032349615.1 Limnospira sp. PMC 1279.21
AGACCGCAGTTTGGACATTCAAAAGTCCGACGGACTAGGGGCATTTTTTGACGATAACCGCAATTAGAACAAAGTTGACTGGATGGATAAAATCTATCGGCAATAATCAACTTTGAACCATAACGTTCTGCCTTGTAACCTAGTTGACGACGGAACTCATAAAATGAAGCATCAGCGATAGAACCCGCCAAACAATGATTTTTCAGCATACCTGACACATTCAAATCTTCAATGACTACTTGGCTGTGGTTTTTAGCCAAAAAAGTAGTTATTTTATGAATCGTGTCACGGCGAATATTAGCGACTCTTTGATGTAGCTTTTGAACTTTTAAGAGACATTTGGCCCGATTTTTTGAGCCTTTGACTTTGCGACTTAAATGGCGTTGTAATCTGGCTAGTTTTTTGGTCGCTGCTTTATAAGCCTTGGGATTAGAGAATTGGGTCCCATCGGAGCAAGTCGCCCAATTGTTAATTCCTAGGTCTACCCCGATTCTCTCTCGATATTTCGGTGTAATTTCTGGCGTGATTTCTACGAAAAAGCTCATATACCAGTCACCTGCTTGGCGCGTTATAGTGACTTTCTTAACCCAACTTTCGGGTAGAGCCTCAAATGTAGAAACCCAGCCCACAAAAGGCAGCTTATGGCGAGTTCCTGACAACTTGAATGGCTTTCCGGAATTGTCAAGGGTAAAACTATCATGGTGGCCTTTCTTCTTAAATTTAGGATAACTGCTTATTCCCTC
>NZ_JARPLU010000469.1:0-728 GCF_032349615.1 Limnospira sp. PMC 1279.21
CAATAACTTTTTGTCTGAGGTCGTAACTGTAGGGGGCTGGCATTTTGGGTCTTCTGTAGATATCCTTGCCATTATACGTCCTAACTGTTCTGTTTTGTGCTATACCTCGAAGCCTCGGCGGAAAGGATGAATACAAGAATCTTCAGCTATTACACCGCCACACCCGCGATGATAAGACGGCACTTGATAACGCTAACGCTGTATCCTTCACAAGGGAGCAATTAAACCAGGAGCCGTGTGAAGGGAAACTTTCACGCACGGTTCTGAAAGGGAGGAGATAGAGGTGACTCTATTTTCGACCCCTAATAAATAGTGAATCATGTTCAGTAGTCAATGGATGTTTTAGGGGCTATTCATCAGGGTAGTAGCTAGAAGGCTAACTCACTTGACCAGAGGATGAGCAGCCATGAACAGTTATCAATCATGGCTGATTGCTATAATGGATGAAACTGTGCGAGACGTTCAGGCATGAAATAGGGTTGCAATACCCGAAATAACCGCCTGGTGGGGATTTCAACCCCTTGGTTGAATATAAGGAGCGCACTCCTGACCATCCCCATAACTGTTTATATGTCCCGACGATTTGTATCTTTATGATACCAAATCAAGGCAGGGAACCCAAGGTCAAAACGCAAAACCGGAAATCTTAACGATTCCTCAACAATTGCGTCAAGAGTAACGGCGATAGCCACCCCCAGTTTTGGGAATCACAACCCCAGGATTGAAGA
>NZ_JARPLU010000047.1:0-17073 GCF_032349615.1 Limnospira sp. PMC 1279.21
TCCTCCCCGGTCTAAAGACACGGGGCTTCCACGCTCCCAAGAGGTTTACGTGAACTCCCCCCTGTACAATGGTAGGGGTAGCGATCGCGATCGCTACCCCAGCACTAAAGAAACAATAACAAACAAATGCTAATCGGAAAGTTGAATTTCCGCCCTGACCATGGGTTCCCCAATTACCCGGTTAAGGGTAAATCCGATTTTTTCGCAGATATGCTGCATCACCCGGTTATCAGTGAGGATTTCTGCCATAATGGAAGTGAGTTTTTCCTGGCGACCAATATATAGGAGTTGTTCAAGCAACTGCGTCCCTACCCCTTGACGTTGGAAAGAATCAGCCACCAATAGGGAAAATTCCGCCTCATTGCTACCATACACCTTGCTAAGTCGTCCCAAGCCGATGATTTGTCGTTCGTGGGTTTCGGGATTGGTGTATTCTGCTACCAGAGCCATTTCGCGATCGTAATCGATAAAACAGAGTCGGGACATAGGTTCATGACCTGTCCGGGAACTAAGTTTGATCAGATGAGCATAGCGCAAATAAACGCTTTCCTCCGAAAGACTTTCATGGAATTTAACCGCCATGGGTTCATCTTCAGGACGGATAGGACGGATAGTAATAGGGATTTCCTTCTGAGAAACCCAATAGGTGACATATTGCTGAGGATAGGGTCGGATAGCCGGCTTAGATAATTGGTCTTCTGGGGTGTCTGGGTCATGAAGTACCACCCGCGCATCGAGGGCCACCAGTCGGTCTTCCGAAGCCACCAGAGGGTTAATATCAATTTCCTTAATCCAGGGTTGTTCGACCACTATATGGGAAAACCTGACCATAAGCTGTTCAAGGGCATCCATATCGACAGGAGGCCTTCCCCGCACTCCTAACAGGGCTTTATAGATTTTGGTCTGTTCCATCATCCGCCGCGCCAAAGTGGTGTTAAGGGGCGGTAAAGCCAGGATACGGTCTTTAAATACTTCCACCAGTTGCCCACCCGTACCAAATAGCAACACTGGTCCGAATTGAGGGTCAAGGCTACTGCCGATAATTAATTCATAGCCATCTAATTTAAGCATTTCCTGAACCGTGACACCTTGGAAATGTTCAGGTCCGACCTTTTCCGCTACCGAAGAAGCGATCGCCTCATAAGCCGCCTGTACTTCTTCAGCGCTAGTCAAATTAAGTTTAACCCCACCCACATCAGTTTTGTGGGTAATAGTTTCCGACAACAATTTGAGGGCTACCGGATAGCCAATAGCTTCCGCCGCCGCCAAAGCCTCCTCAACCCTTGAAGCCATGCGAGTATCAACCACCGGGATGCCATAAAGTGCTAGAAGTTCCTTAGACTCAAACTCAGTTAGCAAACTTCGTCCTTGGCTAAGGACCTTATCAATCAGATGTTTAGCCGTTTCCAGTGTCGATAAATTATCCTCAGAAGCTGCGAAAGTCGGTGTTTCATACAAGCCACGCAAATTGTAGGTATAGCGCCACATATAGTTAAACATCCGCACCGCCGTATCAGGATAAGAGAAAGTGGCGATATTGGCTTGATTAAGAATCTTAGCCCCTGCTGCCACTTCTGCGCCACCCATCCAACTAGCCAAAATCGGTTTTTTGTGATCCTGCATTGCCAAAAACTTCAACTGTTCCGCCGTTTGAGTGGGGTCAGTCATAGCTTGGGGAGTCAAAATCACTAACAACCCATCCCCACTAGGGTCTTTCACCGCTATTTCAAAGGCTTTCGCGTAACGTTCCGGGTCTGCATCCCCCAGAATATCAATCGGGTTGCTGTGACTCCATTGGGGCGGTAAAACCTGGTTAAGGGCCTTAGTAGTTTCAGAGGATAGTTGTGCTAGGGTTCCCCCTTCAATCAGTAAAGTATCCGTGGTTAGCACTCCCGGTCCCCCTGCATTAGTTAAAATAGTTAGGCGGGGACCTTTAGGGCGTGGTTGTTTTCCCAGCAATTCCGACAGAGAGAATAAATGGGCGATATGATAGACCCGCAAAACTCCACAGCGCCGAAAAGCTGCATCAAGGACATCATCACTCCCCGCCAAGGCCCCCGTATGGGAGGCTGCGGCTTTGGCTGCGGCTTCTGTGCGTCCGGCTTTAATGACAATAATGGGTTTAGTTAGGGCTACTTCCCGCGCTGCTGATAGGAATGACCGTGCATCTCCTATGGACTCCATATAGATGACAATGCTTTTGGTGTTCGGGTCATTACCCAGGTAGTAAATTAGATCTCCCCATCCCACATCTAACATTGATCCGATGGAGACGAAAGCACTAAAGCCGACATTTTCCTGAAAACTCCAGTCTAAAATGGAGGTACACAAGGCCCCACTTTGACTGATAAAGCCTACACTACCGCGAATAGCCATGGCACTGGCAAAAGTGGCATTTAGTCCGGTGAGGGGGTTCATTAGTCCTAAACAGTTAGGACCAATAATCCGCATCGTGCTTTGGCGGGCATATTCCAGGATTTGTTGTTCTAATTCGACCCCCTTGGGTCCGATTTCTTTAAACCCAGCCGAGAGAATGATTGCGCCTTTGACTCCGGCTTCCACGCATTGCCGCACTATATCGGGGACTGTGGGCGCAGGGGTGATAATAATTGCTAAATCTACTGTCTCTGGGACTTCCCCTATACTGGGATAGGCTTTGATACCTAAAACATTGCTACGTTTGGGGTTGATAGGAAATACTGTACCACCAAAGGGGTTACGAATTAGGTTCCACAGCAAGGTTCGCCCTACACTGTTGGGTTTTTCGGTGGCACCTATGACGGCTACTGTTTGGGGTGAAAATATGGCTTTGAGGGGTTGGTGGTCGTAGCGTAAAACGTCATGGGCTGGATCGGTGGTTCTTGATCTGGTGGCTTGCATAAACCATGCCTCTCTGTTGATGGGAGTTTTGCTCTGGTTGGTTGGTGAGTATATGTTACTATTATAGTTCCCATTCACTCCATTAGCCTAGAGGTATTGATTTTTTTCTGATTTTGGTAACTTTCACTACTTTGGGATTGTTCAGATACCTGGGGCTGATTTATCAAGGGTGCTTGACCTCGGTTGTTGAGTGGCTGCTCAATTTTTTATCATTTGGGGGTTAATTGTCGGTTAAGTTTAATTTAAATAACGAACTATAAATTCCCTACTCACAACGCTGTCCTCCCTCACTACAGCGGTCTCCCCTCTGGGATAGGGACCCAGAAAGGCGATCGCTTTTGAAGTTGTATTGCTCTTGATTAAATTTGCGGCAATATGCCAGTATTTGCTATGATTATAGATAGGTGATCTAGCGATATAATCGAGTGATTTTAAGGTCGATCGCCACACCATTCGTTGGCAGCGATCGCCTCTGCCATTTGACTCGGATAACTTAGATCAAGGTGTTCCATTAAGGTAATAAATTCTTCTCTACTGCGTTGACTTAATCGAGGATTGCACATTTTTTCTTCGCCAATGGTAGAAACCGTGCGACCCTTATAATCATGGGCAGGATAAACCAAAATATCATCCGATAGGGTAAATAACTTTCGTGTCACAGTATCATAAAGAGTTCCGGCATCTCCTGATTGTAGGTCAGTGCGTCCACAACCACGAATCAATAAGGCATCTCCCGTTAACAAATAACGATGGTTAATTAAATAAGCTAGATGACTATTAGTATGACCAGGAGTAGCGATCGCCTGAATATTTACACTTCCCAAATTGACAATATCACCATCATCTAACTGTCCATCTGCACCTTTAATTCGGTCATTTTTAGGAACTAAAACTTGACAACCTGTTAGCTTTCTCAATTGACCAGCACCAGTAATATGGTCAGCATGCAGATGAGTTTCTAAACAGTAACAAAGATTCAATCTCCAATCATTTATTAATTGTAAATCACGGTCTATTTTTGCCAACACTGTATCTACTAAAACTGCTTGTTTAGTCTCCAGATCAGCAATTAAATAAGTATAAGTGCTTGACTGTTGATCAAATAACTGACGAAATAATAAATTTAATTCACTGCTATGGTTATGATTAGATGTAGATAAAGGCGCTACAGGACGCACCCATAAAGGTAGATCATTTAATATAGTTGTTGCTAATAATTGGGCTTGTTCCCGGATTTCTTTGATAGCTGTAGTTTCCCATAGATCACCTTTCCGGGGAGGTCCAAGGGTATAAAGTAAACTAGAACCTTGACCTTGGGCATCTAATATCACCCCATTAGGTAAAGTATATAGTCCCAAACCCAAAGGGTTAGGACAGATTAATCCTTGGTTTCTTAAATCAGCAATTAAAGACTGTTTTGAGTTTCGATAATCTACTTGTATTCCCGTGCAATTAATCAACTTTTTAACTTGTATGCTTACATGAAAATTGCCTTTATAAATATCTACCAATATTCCACTATCTGTTTGTGTATAATTGCCAATTCTTCCAAATTTAATAATGAGTTTTTTAGCAATAATTAAACTTTCCATAATTTCGCCAATTTCTGAAGCCAAACGATGGCGATGAATATCCCAGTAACGGTTGACATGACGCAGAAATCTTTTTTGTTCAACGGCTGATAATTCTTGCCACAATTCTTGAGTCACCGGACGAAGCGAATCAATGACAGACTGCCAATTATAACCCAATTCCGTGGCTGTTTTAATCTCCGCACGAATAGACTTTAATAAACCCCTAATCGTTTTGGGCGCGGTATTTTTAGTTAAAAAATTCGGGTAGGGTTGGCTAGGCTGATGAGACAAAGGCAATAAACCATGACGGGAAACAGCATAAATTTTACCTTGGTGATGGCGATCGCATAGAGACATCACCATATCCACCATTGTTAATCCTGTACCAATCAATAATACAGAATCATCCACCTCTAGCCCAGTTAACGCATCCTTTGACCAAGCATTGCGTATATAGGATGGGTGAATATTGGAATTACCCTGTAACTTACCTAAAGAAAGAGGAGGAGGAGTGGCTCCATTACCGAGAGCTAAAACTATTTTATCAGCGGCAAAATTATCTTGATTTTTGAGGCAAACAATTGCTCCATTATTTTGAGGATTTATCCCAACAACTTCATCAATAATACGTTCGAGGTTGACATAACTTGAGGCAGTGGATTCAGCTTCTTGTAAAACCGACTGAATATATATTCCATAAACTCTACGCGGAATAAAAAGACTCGGATTGGGTGGAGTTGGCAGCCAATTTTTTAGGGTATGATAATTAAACTTGAGCCAACGGAGGAGATGACTGGAGTCATCAGGAAAAGCACTCATTGTGGATGCCGGAACATTGAGGAAATGGCTATTGCTTGTGGTGCGATAAGCAACTCCTTTGCCAATATCGTTACAATCTATGAGCTTTATTTTCAGGGGTCTTTGAGCATTTTTTAACAGGTGAACAGCCACCATTGTCCCACTAAATCCCGCGCCGACAATAGCCACGGTAAGAGAAGCATCTGAAATCATCCTGACCCCCCTGTTTAAAGCAAATTATTTTCTGATTTAATTTTCCAAAACCAGCATAAAAACCAGGTTTCTATCAAAAAAAGTGACTAATGAAGAAACCTGGGCTCTTTGCTAATTAGCCTAATTGTTTTTGTCGGATTCGTTCCAAAGTATGAACCAGAGCATCTACCTCGGATTTAGTATTATAAAAAGCCAAGGACGGACGCACAGTTGCCTCTAAACCAAACCGTCGCAAAATTGGTTGGGCGCAATGATGACCCGCACGCACAGCGATGCCTTCTTGGTTGAGTGCTTGTCCTACAACTTCGGCTGAGAACCCATCCAAAACAAAGGAAAGGACAGCAGCTTTTTCTGGGGCAGTACCAATTAAATGCAGACCAGGAATAGTATTTAAACCCGTGGTCGCATATTCGAGCAATTCATGCTCATAACGGGCAATATTTGGTAAACCAATCTGTTGAACATAATCAAGGGCTGTAGCTAATCCCACTGCATCAGCAATATTCCCCGTCCCCGCTTCAAATCGGGCTGGACTATTTTGATAAACAGTGCGCTCGAAAGTGACATCAACAATCATGTTGCCGCCACCCTGCCAGGGGGGACTGGCGTTTAATAGGTCTTCGTGACCATAAACCACCCCAATGCCAGTGGGTCCGAAGATTTTATGACCGGAAAAAACAAACCAGTCGCAACCGAGTTGTTGCACGTCAACAGGAATATGAGAGACGGACTGAGCGCCATCTAATAACACTTTGGCACCAACTTGGTGAGCCAAAGCAATCATTTTTGCCGCCGGTGTAATGGTTCCCAAAGCATTAGAAACTTGGGAAAAAGCTACCAATTTTGTGCGAGGATTGAGCAGTTGTTGATACTCTTCCAACAAAATTTGTCCGCGATCGTCTACGGGTGCAATACGCAACTTGGCTCCGGTCCGAGTTGCTAACTGTTGCCAAGGCACAATATTAGCATGGTGTTCTAAATGACTTAGAACAATCTCATCCCCGGCTTTGATGTTTTGTTCTCCCCAACTTTTCGCCACCAAGTTTATGGCTTCTGTGGTTCCTCGTACAAAGATGATTTCGTTGACGGAGGAGGCATTGATAAAATGACGAACTGTCTCTCTGGCGGCTTCGTAGGCATCTGTTGACCGGGCTGCTAATTCATGGGCGGCGCGGTGAACGTTGGAGTTTTCATGGGAGTAATAATGAACTAGGCGATCGATGACGGCTTGAGGTTTTTGAGTGGTTGCCGCATTATCAAACCAGATCAGGGGTTTACCGTTGACTTTCTCTTGCAAAATGGGAAAATCACGGCGGATAGTTTCGACATCGAAAATATCATGTTTTGTCACCGCCGCCAGAGGCACAAAAAATGGGTCAATCGGTGAATTTTGCCTGTAATTCTGTGGGGAATAATCCTCAACAGTTTTAGGGATGCTCTGATCTGGTTTTTGTCTTTCTACCCCTTGACTTAAATGTTCTAAAAAATAGAAGTTGGGGGTGACAGTTGGGATAGATGGTGTGGGAACCGATGCTAAGGATAGATTCGGAACTGTAGGAGTTGCGGGAGTTGCGATCGCCTGGGGAATTTCTTTGGGAATATGGGATGCACCGGCTCCTACTTCCGCTACGGAATGGGGGGAGTCGGGGCGATCGACACCGGGATCGCTAAAATAGAATTGCGGCTCCCCAACAGATAAGTGAGGTGTGGATACTGGCAGTGATTTCCCATCAAGCAAATTTTGCTTAATATTGGAGACCGGACTACTAATATCCTGAACCGATTGAGGGATATTTAGGGAGTCGGGCAATGGCACATCAATGCCGCTGCGCTTCACTTCTTGAATAAAAGCATTCGCCAGTTGATCGAAGGTGTCCGCTTTAAATAAGGGGTTGATGCCATCTCCCCCCAAATCAGTGACAGAGGGACTAGGGTTGGGTTTCGCCTGCCCTTCTGTCAGGGAATTTTCCGGGTAAAGTTTGGGGGTAGTCATTAGTAGGTGTGATACTGGTTGACATCAACGTTCTGAAGAACGGCAGCCGCATCGTCGGTCAGGACGGCTAAAGAGCAGTACAGGGAGACGAGATAAGAGGCGATCGCTTTGCGGCTAATTCCCATAAAGCGCACGGAAAGTCCGGGTCCCTGTTGACCGGGTAAATTCGGTTGATACAAGCCAACTACCCCTTGACGACTGTCGCCGACCCGCAGCAGTAAAATATTGGTTTTGCCCTCATTATTCACCGCGAGTTTATCGGAAGGAATTAAGGGCACTCCGCGCCAGGTGATGAATTGAGAACCAAATAAAGAAACGGTAGCAGGGGGAACGCCACGGCGGGTGGCTTCGCGACCAAAGGCAGCGATCGCTTTAGGATGAGCCAGGAAAAAGGCGGGTTCTTTCCAAACTTTCGCCAATAACTCATCAAGATCATCTGGAGTAGGAGCCAGACCTCGGGGCTGTACTTTTTGACTGTCAACAATGTTATTGAGCAACCCGTATTCAGGATTATTAATCAGTTCACTTTCTTGACGTTCTTTCAAAATTTCAATCGTCAAGCGCAACTGTTCATGGATCTGATCGTGGGGACTGCTATAAAGGTCAGAAACACGAGTGTGAACATCGATAACCGTATTAACAGCGCTGAGAAAATATTCTCGCGGCTGTTCTTGATAATCCACAAAGGTTTCAGGTAATTCTCGCTCATCTCGTTCTGAGCAAGCCACTTCGACTTGAGAAGGATTTTTGACTTTGTTGAGACGATATATCCCGGCTTCAACAGGTGTCCAGTGCAGCAGACGCACAAACCAACGGGGACTAATTGTGTCTAATTGAGGAACGGTTTTTGTGGCATTAGCCAACTGACGCGCTGCAACATCATTAACGGCTAATTGCAGTTCAGGGTTATTGGTGCTAGTCATCGATTGTAACTCCGATTTATTCAAGGAATGAGGTTAAAATCTATCGCTAAAATCACTGTCGCTTATTTTCCATAAACTGGGTTTCTACTGTCTGCAGTGATTTATCAGCGGGTTGATAGGCGGGGATATCTTATTCCCTCTTTATAGCTATATGATCTGGCTGGGAATTAGAGAGGCAAGTTAAATGCCTGCCCCTGCATCAAAAATTTCCTCCCGTACTTGAGCTTGGGAGACAAAAGCTCCGGCTGGTACACTACGGGTTAGCCAAACATTGCCGCCTATGGTTGATCCTTGACCTATAGTGACTCGGCCGAGAATTGTTGCCCCGGAATAAATCACTACATCGTCTTCGATAATTGGATGACGGGGATTGCCTTTAATTAAACTGCCAGATTCGTCGCGAGGAAAACTTTTTGCCCCTAAAGTAACGGCTTGATAAATCCTGACGCGATCGCCAATTACAGTGGTTTCACCAATTACTACTCCTGTACCGTGATCGATAAAGAAACTATTGCCAATAGTAGCCCCAGGATGAATATCTATTCCCGTTTCTGAATGACCAATTTCCGCAATAATTCTAGCTAATAAAGGTGAGTCAATACGATACAGTGCATGAGCAATTCGATGATAGGTAATTGCCGTAATTCCCGGATAGCAAAACAGCACCTCGTCTAAATTCTTGGCGGATGGATCGCCATCATAAGCGGCACAAACATCACTTTCTAGCAGGTTTTTTATTTCAGGTAGTTGTTCGGCAAAAGCCTGCACTATTGACCTAGCTTTTTCCCGAATTTTAGATTCTTCTACCTGATTTTCTGAAGCAATCAACGACTGCTCTCGTTGGATTTGATGTTCGAGTAATTGCAGAGATTCATTAAGGGTATGACCTATAAAATAATGGGTAGAAGTTTCTCGGAGATCGGGATTGCCAAAGTGGAAAGGAAATAAAGCCCCCCTGAGTTTATCCACCATCTTAAATAAGATTTTACGGGATGGCAAGGGAACATAATTTCGCTCTTGTGAACAACTCCTAAAAGCCTGCTTGCGAGGCTGGGATAAAGCTGTAATCACTGACTCAATATCCCATGTTTGCTAACGGGGCTATAAGTTAGGGAAATATAGCTATCATTGGTCATGGTTTATTGTCAGCTAATACCGGGGCAAATATTAGGAAATTTAAGGCAAAATTAAACAGCTAAACCTTGCTCGTTAAATACTCCTTGGAAAAGAATAGAACTGAGATAACGTTCACCAGAGTCTGGCAAAATAACCACAATAGTTTTGTCCTGATTCTCTGGTCTATGGGCTAGTCTGACTGCCACTGCTGTCGCTCCTCCGCAGGAAATACCTGATAAAATTCCTTCTTCTTTAGCTAACCGTTGAGCGTAGAAAATTGCTTCTTCATTGGTGACAGTTTCTACGGCATCAACTATTGATAAATCCAGCACTTCTGGGACAAAGCCTGCACCAATGCCCTGGATTTTATGGGGGCCTGATTTTACTGGATCTCCGGCAATGGTTTGGGATATAACTGGGCTGGCTTCCGGTTCTACTGCCACTGATAATATGGCTTTACCTTGAGTGTGTTTAATATATCGGGATACTCCGGTAATTGTTCCGCCTGTACCCACTCCTGAAACCAGAATATCGATCGCTCCTTCGGTTTCTTCCCAGATTTCTGGCCCAGTGGTCTGCTCATGGATCCGGGGATTTGCTGGGTTACGAAACTGTTGCAATAAAACATAGCGATCGGGATTAGAAGCTGCAATTTCCTCAGCTTTTGCTACTGCGCCCACCATGCCTTTTGAGCCTTCGGTTAAAATTAGATTTGCTCCATAAGCCCGCAGCAATTTCCGTCGTTCCAAACTCATCGTTTCAGGCATGGTTAAGGTGAGGGGAATGCCTTTGGCAGCAGCGACAAAGGCTAAGGCAATTCCTGTATTACCACTGGTGGGTTCAACTATTTCTTTACCGGATCCTAATAAGCCTCGTTGTTCTGCATCCCAAATCATCGCCGCACCAATACGGCATTTAACCGAATAGGCTGGATTACGACCTTCAATTTTAGCCAGAACAGTCGCGCTACTATCACCAACTACGCGATTTAAACGGACTAGGGGAGTCCTACCGATGGCGAGACTGTTATCTAAAAACCATTTCACCATATTCAATACTCCTAGTTATATATTTCGGGACTGATGTTGTGCCCGGTCTAATAGGGCGACAACTTGCTTGTCAATCTGTAAATCTAATATACATGAATTTCAAAACATTTGCAATACATTTTTGAATTTTTTTAAATTTTGCGAGCGATCGCTTGTGTAACTACTAGATTCTTTGCTATCAAAGGGTTTCAGCTACTCGCTGCCGAGGGGAGTCAACTTCTGCTCAGGAAAAAATCTCCCTCTCCGAGAATTGGGAGGGGAGGTAGTATCAAAAACTCTTCTTCTTGAAATACAGTGCTTAGATCAAATCTTCAACCCAACTTGAGGTTATACCCATCAAATTTGATAGTACCAAGTGCTGTACTCATCGTTGAGGATAATTCTACTAGAATTTCTATAAATTAATCCTTCCGATTCAAATTGTTTGAGTAAACGAGTAATTGTGACTCGAGTCAATCCGCATAATTCGGCTAAATCTTGATGTGTCAACCTCACATCAATTAAATATCCCTCACTGGTACGATTACCAAAACGCTGAGATAACCAGTTGAGAACATTCAGCAAAATAAACCAAGCGCTGTGATTGGCACGAGCCATCAGTAACGTCTCGGTATTTTGCCAGTAGTTGAAAATTAATTCAGAGGAAGGTTGCCAAGAACTTGTGGGAATTGCTATCACTTTAACTGGGGTTAATGCTTCTATAATATAGGGTGAAGTTCGCGATAAAGGTTTACCCACAATATCATCAACTAACCAAATTCCGGTGCAGACAACTGTATTGTCTTCTGTATAAGCTATACTTCGGACAACTCCTTTTTTAATTAACCAAAAAAACTGACTTTCTTCAGGTAGAAAATCTCGCCGATTAAAAGACCTACTAGCAGCATTTTGTGGAATTTGGCTGATTTCTTGTTGGCTAATTCGGTGTGTTAAATCGCTCATGTTGATGGTCTATCAAGAGATAATGAAAATAATTCTGGGCTATTGAGATTCATCCTAAATATCAGTGATATTTAAGATTCCATAAACTAGGATTATCGCTAGTACCAATAAAGCGGAGCTGAAAACCACAATCCACCCTCCGGTTGGTTCATAGGTTTGACCATCAATTTTTTGTCGTACTAAAAAGTATTGATGTGTAGACATCACGATAGTTAATATTCCTAAACATAAGGACCCTAAACTTAGGAACAAAATCTGATTATTTTTAGCAGAAATATCTGGGATAAGATAACATAGACGAGCTATCAGAAGTCCAATGCCGACTAATCCTAGAGAGGTTCGCACCCAAGCTAGATAGGTGCGCTCATTGGCGAGATGATCCCGGACTCGAGAAGAATTTAAGACCGGGCTTTTTATCTCCTGAGAATGATGAGTTGATTGACGACTAACTAACAGCTTGAAGTGCTTCATCAAAGGCAACAACTTTATCTGAGAAAATGTAGACTTTTTTCTGGATATCCACACCTAGAATATCCCATTCATCCCGGGTTAATTGAGCATTAATCTGAGTGCCATCCCTTAAAGATAAGGCTACCTGTACATCCCATCCTTTATAGACTATCCGTTGAATTACTGCGGGGATAGTTTTATGATTAGCTATATTACTAATGCGGATATCGTGAGGGCGGATAAACACAGGAGAAGGACTATTAAGGCTGTTTTCCGGGAGCATATTAACGGGACCAATGAAACCCATGACAAAGGGAGTTGAAGGGCGATCGTAAATCTCTTGGGGAGTGCCGACCTGTTCAATCATACCCTTATTCATGACTACAATTTCGTCGGCAATTTCCATGGCTTCTTCGCGGTCATGGGTGACAATTAAGGTGGTGACATGAACTTCATCATGGAGGCGGCGCAACCAAGACCTTAAATCTTGCCGCACATTGGCATCTAAAGCGCCAAAGGGTTCATCTAATAATAACACTTTGGGTTCGACTGCTAAAGCGCGGGCGAGGGCTATGCGCTGGCGCTGTCCGCCGGATAGTTGCACGGGATAGCGATCGCCTAATCCTTCTAATTTAATTAAATCTAATAATTGGGCAACTCGCTGGCGAATATAAGACTTAGGACGGCGGGCAATTTCCATCGGAAAAGCGATATTTTGGCGCACGGTCATGTGTTTAAATAGGGCATAATGTTGAAACACAAACCCCACTTGTCTATCTTGAACCTGGGCATTAGTTACATCACCATTTTCTAAATAAATCCTCCCATAGTCTGGCTTTTCCAATCCAGCGATCGCTCTAAGTAAAGTCGATTTACCGGAACCAGACGGCCCCAATAGAGCCACCAGCGACCCGGTTTTAACTGTTAAATTGATGTTGTCTAAAGCTACAAAATTGCCAAAGCATTTTACCAGGTTTTCTACTTGAATAGTCATGGCTAAAATTCCGTTAATAATTGACAGTTGATAATTTGACCTTAACGCAGAGGCCACCAAGATACCTTGTCACGGGTGGCGCTGTAGATTTCTTTGAGTCCTTCGGGGTCACAAACCCGGATGGTGTCGTTAGAGGAATCGTCATTTTGAGGGGGTAGTAAAAGCCCTTGTTTACGCATTCCTTTTAAGACCTGTTCAACGGTGCGGTGGTTAAGTTGGGCGGCGTGAGCGATGATATCAATGGGTAGGTCAAAAACATAAATATCATCGGCTTGGGGTTGATTCAAAAGCGATCGCTCTTGGTAGATGAGTCCCCTTAATAATGCAGCCACCGCTTGGGGGGGATGGGTACTACAGTTAAGTAGGTGATATTGGAATTTTTCCCGCAGTTCAAATAAATAATCGTAGCGATCGCGGAATATCTCATTCTCAGCGTGGAGGGTTTTAATAATGTCTAGGTCAATCTCGATCGCATCAGTGGTTTTGTAAGCCTCCACCAAACTCGGAAAAGACCGCGACACTCGCCCATAGCCTAAAGCCAGATTTCGCATTCCAAAACAACTACCCGGATAGGTGATAGCAATGATTCGGTCTAAAGGTGAACTCCGCAGGATTACCGGACCACCACTGCTGACCACATAAAGAGATGCGATCGACGTATCAGGACGGAAGGCCGTATACACCGAACGACCCGAGTACAGCTTTTGGGGTGTGACTTCTCCCGTGGAGAGTACCTCCGACAGTTCAGCCACATCCAAACCCCGAAACAGATAGTTGTTTTGACTTAGTTCCTCCGCAATCTCCTGGATTGCCCCTGGTTCTGCTGGCTTGGCCATTGCCACTTAATTGTTCTCCACTTTTATAATACACCACCTGTATTTATTTTGCAAGCGTATCGCAAAACATTTATATTTCAGTTACACTTGACATATAATTAAAATGTGCTACGATTGCAATCAAAGCCCAATCAGACTCCCATCTGGGAACCTCAGATTTAAAAAAGATGTAGCCATGAAAGCCAACTTCCCCAGCCGATATCTCAATTCCAAGCCTTGGCGACAGCGCCTTTCCCTGTTTATCGTGGGAATTAGCGCCAGTGGGGTGATTGCTGCCTGTGGCACAACAGGGGATACAGCCCGAGATTCCGTAGATCTGACCCTAGTCTCCTACGCCGTCACCCAAGCCGCCTACGAACAAATCATTCCCCAATTCGCCGAGGAGTGGAAAGCCCAACATGGTCAAGATGTCCGTATTCGCCAAAGCTATGGCGGTTCCGGTTCCCAAGCTAGGGCCGTGATTGATGGTTTAGAGGCTGATATCGTAGCCCTCGCCTTAGCCCTGGATACCCAAGCCATTCAGGAAGCAGGACTAATTGAACCGGGATGGGAAAATGAAGCGCCCAATAATGCGATCATCCACCGTTCCGTCGCGGCCATTATTACCCGCCCTGGGAACCCCAAAAATATCCAAGACTGGCAAGACCTAGCCCGCGATGATATTCAAACCATCACCGCCAACCCCAAAACCTCTGGGGGGGCTCGTTGGAATTTCCTTGTCCTGTGGGGAGCCAAAACCGAAACCGGTCAAACCGAAGCCCAAGCCCTCGACTTTGTGCAACAGGTTTTTAGAAACGTTCCCGTATTACCAAGAAATGCCCGGGAAGCTACGGAAGTTTTCTATCAACAAGGACAAGGGGATGCCTTAATTAACTATGAAAACGAAGTGCTACTGGCTCAACAGAAAGGTCAAACTTTGCCCTATGTAGTCCCCCAGACTAATATTTCCATTGATAATCCCATTGCTGTTGTTGATGCCACTGTAGACAGACGCGGAACCCGCGAAGTGGCGGAAGCCTTTGTGCAGTTTCTATATACTCCCCAAGCCCAAAGGGCATTTGCTCAGGCTGGTTTTCGTCCCGTAGACCCCACAATTGAGGCGGAATTTAGCGATCGCTTTATTCCTATCACCAATCTATTTACAGTAGAAGACTTGGGGGGATGGGATGCCGTCCAAAACCAATTTTTTGCTGACGGTGCTATGTTCGATGAAATCCAAGCCCAAGTCGGTCGCTAGTTCAAATTCTCACAGCTTGTAATCAGGTTGCCCAGCCATTTTAATTGTTTTCCAACTTCCTTTAATTGGCGCAACCATCATGCTCACAACCTTATCAATATCTCTATCATCATTCACCCGGTTTTTACCAAAAATTCCCTGGTATTGGTGGGGAATAGGTGGTTATCTCAGCATCATGCTGTTACTGCCCATTCTTGCCCTAATTTCATTTACCGCCAATCTTACTTGGGCAGAAATATGGCGAATTACTACCCATCCCGTCGCTTTATCTGCCTACCGAGTTACATTTTTTACGGCTATTTATGCCACCTCTATTAATGGTATAGCCGGAGTCGCAGTCGCCTGGGTTTTAGTGCGCTATCGTTTCCCCGGAAAGGAAATAATTGATGGTGCCATAGATTTACCTTTTGCGCTACCCACAGCCGTTGCGGGACTCACCCTTGCTACCGTATACGCTGAAAATGGATGGATAGGAAGTTTATTAGCTCCCCTGGGTATTAAAATTGCTTTTACCCGTCTAGGGGTCGGTTTAGCTATGGTGTTTATTTCTCTTCCTTTTGTCGTGCGAACTGTCCAACCCGTGCTTCAGGAATTGGAACCCGAACTCGAAGAAGTCGCTTGGTGCATGGGTGCTTCCCGTTGGCAAACCTTTCGCCGAGTTATATTACCTCCCTTAATTCCCGCTATTTTAACCGGGGTCGCTTTGGGATTTTCTCGCGCTGTCGGAGAGTATGGTTCCATTGTTATTATTGCTGGTAATATCCCTTTTCAAGATTTGATTGCTCCCGTGCTGATTTTCCAACGTCTCGAACAGTTTGACTATGCCGGGGCTGCCGTTATTGGTACCGTTATGTTACTGGTTTCTTTAGCCTCCTTATTAATCATCAACTGTCTGCAAAGTTGGGGTAATCGCATTAACCAAAGACCGTAAACTTGCGGGCAACTATTTTTTTAATAAGGATGATATATGAAACCCCAAAATATCGGATATTTGCATCCCAAAAAATTAATCCAACCCGCCCAAAACTCTCAAACCCAGGTGAGCAATTTTGAGGTGGCTTTAGTCCTCGCTGTCATTCTGTTTGTCGGGTTAGTCTTATTTGTACCTGCTGCTAATATTTTTGTCGGTGCATTTAGAAACGGCTGGAGTGGTTTTGCCCGTGCTGTGACCTCACCGGAATTTCTGCACGCTGCCAAATTAAGCCTCATGATTGATGCTATTGTAGTACCAGTTAGTGTGATATTTGGAATTGTGACCGCTTTGGCGATCGCTCGTCATCAATTCCCCGGAAGAACACTATTATTAAGTATCATAGACCTCCCCTTTTCCATTTCCCCCGTAGTAGTCGGATTAATGCTAGTATTACTCTACGGACGACAGGGTTGGTTTGGTGCAGCCTTACAGTCTGCTAATATCAGAATATTATTTGCCTTCCCCGGTATGGTTTTAGCCAGCGCTTTTGTCTGTATGCCTTTTGTCGCGCGGGAAGTTCTCCCAGCCTTAGAAGAAATTGGCACAGAACAAGAAGAAGCCGCTAAAACTATGGGAGCCAATGATTGGCAAACCTTCTGGCGGGTGACTTTACCTTCTATTCGCTGGAGTTTATTATATGGCATTCTTCTCACTAATGCCAGGTCTATGGGAGAGTTTGGCGCGGTGGCCGTAGTTTCGGGAAATATTATCGGCAAAACTCAGACTTTGCCCCTATTTGTCGAGGAAATGCACGTTCAATATCAGACTACTGCATCCTATTCTGCCGCCGTAGTTTTGGGAAGTTTGTCCTTTGTAACTTTGGTATTCAAAAAACTGTTGGAGGCGAAAAAGACCAAGTGAGGAAATTCTAGGTGCGATCGTTTTTTTCACTTCAAAAACTGTCAAAACCCTTCTCAATTAGAGTCAGAAGCGTATCTTTTCACCTCAATCTATCCACCAGAAGCTAGTCCTACCTATAATATAATCAAACCACACCACCCCAGGTTGGTGACCAGTCTAATTAACTTCAGGAGTCCCTTGGTTTCGGGGGCGGGTTTATCAGGTTCACTGGTGCTAAGTCTAATTAACTTCAGG
>NZ_JARPLU010000047.1:17083-17166 GCF_032349615.1 Limnospira sp. PMC 1279.21
TGGTTTCGGGGGCGGGTTTATCAGGTTCACTGGTGCTAAGTCTAATTAACTCCAGAACCCGCCCCTACAGGAACCCACCCCAC
>NZ_JARPLU010000047.1:17176-22012 GCF_032349615.1 Limnospira sp. PMC 1279.21
TGACTGGTGCTAAGTCTAATTAACTCCAGAACCCGCCCCTACAGGAACCCACCCCACTGGTTTCGGGGGCGGGTTTATCAGGTTGACTGGTGCTAAGTCTAATTAACTCCAGAACCCGCCCCTACAGGAACCCACCCCTACAGGAACCCACCCCTACAATTATTAATTATTAATTATTAATTATTAATTATTAATTACACGGGATAATTGCCGCATTGATTCCTGGCTGCTGTATCTATCTGCGGGTAGAAGCCACAATCCCACCCCAAGGGTTATGATATTATAGGTTTTGAGCTATTGGCTCACATATCCAGCTAACAGCAATTATTCCCCTGTTAAAATCGGGATAAATCCTATTACTACTCAATCTTTATGAATGCCTTAGTCCAAGAAATTCAGTCTAGCCTATTAAGTTTAGTAGGTTCAGCTATCCAAGTAATCCCAGCCTTAATTCTTGCCATAATCGTATTGTTAATAACTCGGTTCGCCGCCAATTTTGTTAGACAATTCTTAAACTCCACAGCACCGAGATTTGTCCGCAGTACATCTTTACAAGTTCTGCTGATTCACACAGGTTATGTATTGACTTGGGCGGGAGGAGTAATTATCGCCTGTGTAATTGCTTTCCCTGACCTCCGCCTAGGGGATATTATCGGTTTATTAGGACTTAGTTCCGTAGCCATTGGTTTTGCCTTTCAGGATATCTTTAAAAATTTCTTAGCCGGGATTTTATTACTGTTACAAGAACCCTTCCAAATTGGTGATCAGATAGTTGTAGAGGATTACGAAGGGACTATCGAAAATATTTCCATTCGGTCTACCCAAATGCTAACCTATCACGGGGAAAGGGTGGTAATTCCTAATTCGATACTGTTTACCAGTCCCGTACAGGTCAAGACAGCCGAAAGTCATCGTCGCACTGATTTAGCCATTGGAGTAGACTATAATACCCCCTTACCAATGGCTATAGAAACGCTATTAAACGCCACGAAAACCGTCGAGGGTGTGTTGTCCGAACCAGAAGTAGAAGTCGATGTAGTGGGTTTTGGAGACAGTTCTATTGACCTCATGGTTCGCTATTGGACTTTCCCGGAACGGAAACAGGTACGACGGGTGACAACGCAGGTTATGATAGCTCTTAAACAGGCTTGTGATGAGGCTGATATTAATATCCCCTATCCTATCCGCACGTTATATTTCTTTAATCAGGAAAGCTATAACGACCATTACCCAGCGGCGGCTAATTCTCAGACTAATTGAGGGTAAAACTCGCAGTGCTGACCCCCACGGTTTTAAAATATTCTTTAATCGGGGGTGTCAGTGTCAAAACCGAGACATAATTTTCGATTTTAGTTTCAATTAAACTGCGTCTTTTCAGAGATTGTACGGCTTTTAAATAGTCAGATTCGGACAGATTTTCTGCTAGTTTATAGGCAATTTCAGTGATACCGTTTTGATTAGCCAAGCCCAGAATAACTAATTTTTCGGGTGACGAAAATCGGAGATAATGTTGGTTTAATATAGGTTCAATATCTCCCAAAAAGAAGCTAGGATAAGATAGAAATTGGGAGACGCTACCGTTAAATAAATCGAAAATAGTGGCTGCTATTATATTTAACCATAAGGGGTTCCCGCCATAAAGCTGGATTAGTTCTATCCAGTGTTCTGTATCTTGGAGGTTGTGGGTCGCTAAAATTTCGGTTGCAGATGCTGAGAAACCTTGTAAATACAGGGTTTTTCCGTGGCGGTTTTCGGTTTCCATGGTGGCAATTTCGGTAGGCTGTTCCCAACTGAGGACAAGGAAACAACTTTGATGAGGCGATCGCCCTATTTCGTAAATGAATTGACCATAACGGTCATATTCTGGGCGGTAAGTTCCGACAAATTCGCCGGGGGTGAGGGTTTCTTGGAAGTCGTCGAGGATGATTAAACAACGATGCGATCGCAAGTAATCTAAGATGGAATTATGGCTAGGTGTAGTGGTGTCGATAAACTGAAGTAAGTCGCTTTTCAGTGCGTTGAGGTTGGGGTATTTTCGATGCGATCGCCATATAATGCGATCGAAGTTTTCTTTGATGTCTTCCACGAGTTGTCTAGCGAGGCTGGTTTTACCGATACCAGACAGCCCCGTAATGGCGATGATGCGATGATGTTCGGCGAGTATCCATTGTTTGAGGGTATCGAGTTCGTGGGTTCTGCTGTAGAGGGGATGTATTTCTGGGGCTTCGCTGAGGTCGTGGTGGCGTTGATATTCGGTGGTGGCGGCAGGTTGCGATCGGTTTTGGGTGTTGGGGGGGTGGTTGTATGGGTCGCTACAGATATTGATGCTACCCTCTGATACGAAATTACTCTGTCCGAAATTAAATAAACTAGAAAAATTAGAAATGTAATAGCGTTCCATCGTGGCACGAAAATTTTTTTTATCAACTTTCTCGTCTAACTCTTCTGATATCAGTTTCCATAAGTTACCCGCCACTCTCTTGACATTCGCTTCGGTGCAGTGATACTCATCCGCAATCTCATTATATTTTTGATGATCCCAGACCCCTGTTAAAACTGCCTGTTGCAGGCTGCTCAGGTGTTTTCCGGTTTTGTCAAACACTAAGCGATCGGTCCATTGTAAGACTTCTTGAACGTCCATAGGTCAACGGGGGTACTGTTATCAAATTATACCATAGTACACTATTTTCTCCTTTTGTGAACTAAATTAGACTTTTTGCACAAAAGTTGCACCTGAGCCTCAATTATTTTTTTATACTAAATTAACCAGATTTATTCTTGTTAATTCATATTTTTTGTGTCAAAATATTGATGTCATTTTACAGTCAAGCAGGGAGCAACTGTTTGTCACTTACATCATGGTTAACGAAAATAATCCTACACCTAGTCAGGTGGCTTGAAAAAGACCGACTAACGGTTGTATTTTTCGGCAAAACTGGAGTGGGGAAGAGTAGCACCCTCAACGCTATGTTTGGGCTAAACTGGGATACAGATCATGCGATCGCCTGTACTAAAAAGCCTCAGTTTGCCGATTTCCCTATTGTCAGTCGTAAACAAGTGGTCATTTTGGCTCTCTATCTCTTGATCAACAATGGATTATACAGACTTGCATTACAACTTCTACAACACTACCTAAATACCTTTAAGTACGCTGACTGTCCTTACCATCAACTACGAGTTGTCGATCTGCCTGGAATTGGAGAAACTCCGACTGCAGATCGAAAATATATGGCTTACTACAAAAAATGGGTCGCTAAAGCTGATGTTTTGGTCTGGATCACTCAAGCAGATACGAGAGCCTATAAAAGGGACGAGATATTTTTAAAGAAATTAAAGCCGTTCTTTAAACCATCTATATATCTGATATTAGCTCTCAACAAAATTGATTTTTTAGGAGTTTATGAAGGACAAAAAAAGTTTGCAATTGACAAAAAAGAACCTTCCCCAGACCAATTAAAGCTCATACCTGAAAAAATAGATGACATTTACGGAATCTTCCAAAATGCGCTAAATGGTGCGATCGTTTTTGATAAAAGTCAAATTGTCCCTTACACATCCTTTTACGGTTGGGGATTAGAAAATCTGAGAACCAAAATATTAGCAAGGAGTTCAAAAGTTATGTGTAAAAATTTGAATGAATTATGGCCATCTTTTTGGAGAAAACCAAAACCTCCTGAGATACCTCTCCGGTTGGTTGTGGCTTTAAACCAAGTTGATAAAATAATTCCTGATGGATGGAATAATAAATTAAACGCTCCCCAAAAAGAAGCAGAAAAGGAGATTGAACGTCAGTGCCAAGATATTATCAAAAAGCTAAGGGAAGAAACACAAATAGATGACTCAAATATAGAATATTACTCTGCTTTAAAACGATATCGTTTGATATATTTGCTCAATAAAATAATTCAAAATGCTTATGGTGGTTTTAAGCTGGGCAATATAGATCCAAAAGATCCATTTGAATTGGCAGATCCAGAGGCAAAAGAATTTGCCGATCAACAGCGTTCCGAAATGGACAAAAGTTCTGAAAAAAAAATCGATTCTGACAATCCAATTTTTGAGAAACTTCAAGAAATTATTTCAAAGGATGATTTAGAATTTATCAGAAGACAACTGGAACAAGAAACTAAATTGCCCCCCAAAGTAGCAGTGATTGGCAAAGCTGGTGTCGGTAAAACAACAACCATTAATAATCTCTTTAATGCCGAGCTGAAAACAAGTCCCACAACTGTTGGTACGACGCAAGCGCAAACCAAAGAGTTTACACTCTCAACAGGCGGAACCTTAACCGTGATTGATATGCCTGGATATGGACGCAGCGAAAAGGAAGATCAAGAGTACGAAAAAATATATAAAGATCTTATTCCTTCCTGCGATCTAATTTTATTGATTTTACAAGCAGATATAAAAGGTATTGCCGATGATATCGAGATGATCAAGACAATCAAAAAATGGTTGCAGGATTGTCCGACTCCCCAAAGACCAACCAATTAAATCGTATCGGAAAAATTGTAAATTTTTAAACTGAAGGATGTTGACATGGCTTTAACCGAAGAAGAGGAAAAACAAATCAGAGAATTGTTGAAAAAACAAGACCAACAAAAACGAAAGTCGGTTTTGTCTAGCAAGGAAAATTTGAAAAGTTGGCTTAAAAGCGCAGCCTCTCATATTGCCGGAAAGCTTGTTGATGCTGCTTTCGACATGCTATTACTTTCGCTTTTGAAATACTTCTGTTAACACATATACCCCGGCTCCAAATCTTTCCGACTATTCCCGAAATACGATCGCTACTTGATATTGAGAAACCCGGTTTCTTACCAAAACTTAGGTGAGGAT
>NZ_JARPLU010000047.1:22022-31115 GCF_032349615.1 Limnospira sp. PMC 1279.21
AGAAACCCGGTTTCTTTGAGTCACCGGAAATGCGATCGCTACTTGATATTGAGAAACCCGGTTTCTTACCAAAACTTAGGTGAGGATACGAAGATGGTCGTAGAAACCCGGTTTCTTTGAGTCACCGGAAATGCGATCGCTACTTGATATTGAGAAGGCGGGTTTATTACAAAAATAGCATCATTTTATTGTCTCTGTCAACCTTTTTATAGAGAAATTTTTAAGCCTTAAAGACGATCGCAGGGTCTACGCGAGTGACTTTTTGGATAGCAAAGAAAGCTGAACCGCCACACATTACTAAAGTTAAGAAAAACACCCCTACAGCAGAAGCCGGGGTAATCAAAATCAGAATACCTTGGGTAGCAGAAGCCCAACTGGCGACACCTAAACAGAGAGCCATTCCGGGGATATAGCCGAGAACAGCCATCCAAAAAGCCTGTTCTAAAATCACAGAATAAAGCAGGCGATCGGGAGCGCCCATAGCCTTGAGAGTACCAAATTCTTTGATATGGTCAGCGACGGAAGCATAAAGAATTTGAGCTACCACAATCATACCGACCAAAATTCCGACCACAGCCCCTAAACTCAAAACGAAACCCACTCCGGTGCGTTTTTGCCAGTATTCTTGGATTTTTTCGGCGATTTCTTCTCTGGTATAAGCGCGTGTATTGGGGAGAGTAGCTTCTAATGCGGCTTGTAGTTCCTGTAAGTCTTGATTGGGTTTGGCTTTCACTAAAATATAAGTAATCGGGTCGGTTAATGTTAGGGGTCTAGGTTCAGGAGAAATATCGGTTTGGGTTTGGCGATCGCCAGAATCATCAAAAACATTAACACAGTTAAGATTGCCATTCTCCAAAGTGCATCGGGTCTGAGTTTGTAGAGGTACACTAACATAGGCGTTAGCATTTTTCAGGGAAGTAAAGACGAAAATACTATTAACAATGGGTTGAGTCCCTTGAGTTAATCCGACAATCTTGGCTTCTAAGCCAGAAATAGTAACCGTATCTCCCACGCCACTAACCCGTAGGGAGTTTAAATTACTCTCATCTACCATTACCCTATATGGTTGTTTGAGAGATGCCAAATCTCCTTCAATAATATTCCAGGGAGCAAACAGTTTCCCGTCAGGGTTAGAACCGACTAAATTAATCGCTTGAATTTGACCAGTCGGATCGCGCCAACGCGCACTTTGAAAAATTAGAGGTTCTGCTAGTTCTACACCGGGAACGTTTTGGGCTTTGGTGAGTTGTTCTAGGGCTAGTGGCATGGTCAGATTGAGATGCACCATGTCTTCGGAGGTAATCCAAATATCGGCGCTAGATCTATCAATCAGCATGGATGAGGATTGCACAAATCCGTTGAGAATGCCATTTTGAATGGTAACTAAACTCACCGCAAACATAATCCCAGCCTGAGCCGCTAGGAAGCGGGGAATATCTTCGATGAGGTTTTTGCGAGCAATGGAAGCCATAATTATTCAGTAACTACTATAACTGGTATTTTAGCTTGACAGAGATATCAACGACAATTCCGTTGAATATGGGTTAAATATCGGTTTTCTGAGTTAGCTGATGTACCAGTCTTGAGTGGGGACGAGAAAGTTATGAGGTCTATGGTGAGCGGCGACTCGTGTAACTGACTCACTTCCTTGGGGGGAGACAGAGACAGAAGCTACAGAAGCTAATTGAATTATAGTGCATCCCGGAGATTGGTTTTAACTAAAGTAGTTTTACTCCAATCAACATCTTCAATATGAGCGCGATTTATGGTGACTGAAAATAGAACGGAATTAGAGAAGTTTGCGCCGCGTAAATCTGCTTCGGTTAAGTCAGCGTATGCTAGTTTAGCGTAGCTTAAATTGGCACCGCGTAAATCTGCCCCTTTGAGATTGGTTTTGAACAATTTAGCTCTGGTCAAGTTGGCTTCTCTCAGGTCAGAATAAAGTAGTTTAGCATTGCTTAAATCGGTGTCGGACAAATTAGCTTTACAGAGGTTAGCAAATAGATGGGTGTTGCTAAGATTAGCGCGACGGAGATTAATGGATTTGAGGTTAGCCTGCCAGAGGAGTAATTCTTTTAAATTGGCTCCTTCGAGGTTTACCTCTTGTAGGTCTACGCCGATGAACCCTCGTTTACCACTAGCATAAAGCTGGAGTAGTTCGGCGGGGGTTAGGATTTTATGGGGTAATGGTTTGTCCCAGTAAGTCATGCCTGTAGTTCTTTTGCTCCCAATTATAAGGTCAATCAACCCCAATTGTGGTTAATTTTTGGGCGAATTTTTTAAAGGCGTGGTTGAGGGTCATCAATGGAGTTATCCCATCTAATTGGTTTGTTTAGATCGGGTGGCTGCTCAAATTCAATATTGGGAGATACTGACCTAGGCGGAGTAGGCTGTTGATTGGGAACCGGAGTCGGTGGGTTTAACCAAGATTGCCAATCGGAAATTTGAGCTTGAGCGGAATTATAAACGGTACTACCTGGGGGAATCATTTTTAGGGTTTCTATAGCCCCAGGTATATCATAAATCGCCTGATCTAATCCGCGAGTAAATAAGGTTTGACTCCAATCATTAATGAGCTGATCTGCACGCCAACGCCACGAACCAGAAGGAGAAACTCGGTCGGCTAATTGAATGCCACGAATTAACCCATCTATAGTGCCAGGAATGGCAGAAGTTTCGGCATTTTCTAAATTTTGGATATCCTGTAATTGCGATCGCCATTGGTTAATATCAGCCCTGGCTTTTTCGTACATCAATAAACCGGGTCTAATTTGTTCAGCCACAGCAATAGCATTAGCAAAATCACCCTGGGCGGCTAATTCTTGAGCGCGGTCGAGAACCGGTTGAAACTCTAGGCGCTCACTTCTGACACGCCACTCTTTAATCTGTTCTTGAGCCTCATCATATAATGCCCGACCACGACCAATTTGAGAAGCCCTTTCTACCGCCGCCTTGAGAGAATCAACATCCCCAAAACTCGCCAACTTTTCCGCGATATCCAATAATGGTCTATCTTCGATTTCCTCAATTTTCCGATTCCATTGGCTAATATTTTTCCGGGCTTCACTACCACGGGAATGAGAAACCGGGATTAGTTGCAATTTAGCGATCGCCGCCCTTAAATCCGGTATAGTTTGGCTACGGGCTAATCTTTCCGCCTCATTGAGAATTGTCAGATCAGCAATTTCCTGCTGCCAGCCCCGAATATATTGTTGTGCCTTCCAGTATAACGGCCGATTACGTTCAATAGCACCCGCTTGAGCGATCGCATCTGTCAGTCCTTCTGGGGTATCCAGCAGCGCCGGAACATGGGCGCGGGCTAAAACGATAAAATCCTTAACCTCCTCGGTCAGGTTAGCACTGGTGGGAATTTTATTCACCGTAGCGATCGCTTCTTGCCATTGACCCTGATTCAGGATATCTTCCGCTATAGTCATAATCGACTTACTCAAAGCCGAAACTTCTTTTTTCGCCTGATCTTGCAAATAGCTCTGATCAGAAATTTCCTCTAGCTTTTTAATTGCCAGTAATAGGTTATTAACCCCCCCTTGATTCCCCAAACTTCGGGCTTCTGCCAATTTCCGACTATCTTCCCTGGCTATCTGTAGCAAATCCGTTAATTTCTGATATCGCACCGTTTCCCAGTAATTATTCCCCACATTCAATAACTGGGTAGCTTCCCTAAATGCCAAATTCAACTCTTCTCGGCGCATCAAATCTTCAACCTTGCGGTAAATACCCTCAGCCTTTTTCCAAATTTCTTGCCACTGTTTAATCCGCTGTTCTACACTAGCTGATGCGGAAGTTTGCGGGGGAATCTTTTTCGCTATCCGAATTGCCTCAGATAATTCTCCGGCTTGAAACTGAGACTCTGCCAAATTCATAATACCGATCGACCATTTGTCAATGTGGCGGTTAATTTCCGGGCGGAGGGGATGGTCTTCTGGCAGGACACTCACCAACTCAAAGGCTAGGAGGAAATCATCTAAAGTGTTTTTACTGGCAGCCATTTCAGCGCAGTACAGACGCAGAGATGCCGAAGCCAGTGGCCAAAAAATCTTAGGACAGTTAGGTAAAGCAGGCGATCGCAACAGTAACGTACTAGCCACATAAGCCACCCCTGGGGGAGTCGCCAACACCAACAGCAACCCCAACAACGGCAGAGATGCCATAATGGGGTTATTTCTCTTTGGTGAAGGCGTTTCCGGTTCAACAGTTGGGGGAACCACTGTCACCAAAGCTGATGATACAGTAGGCTCTGGCTGCACGACTTCCGGTTCTGGCGGTGGTGAGGGTGGCTGATTCATGCTTTGCGACTCTAGCAGCATCCGCAGTTCTTTTAACCGTTCTTTACGGCTTTTACGTTGTGGCTGTATTTGTTCAGAACTTCCCCGCACCAATTTTGGTGGCGACCCTACTCTGTCAGATATCGCTGGTGGTGTCGCCACTTTTGGGGAACGCAATTCCAGCCAACGGTTTTGTTTCGGTTTCCTGTCAATCATAGGTTAAGCCATCCTCACGCTGCATTCACCCCCTACCAACTATCCACGGGGAAAAAGTAAGGTGCTGCTTGATTTTTATAGCACTGTTAGGAAAGCGATCGCAATCACCCCACCTAGGGAATTACAGCTTGTTCACCAGTCGCTTAATACATTACCCTCACCCTAAATCTGGATCCCAGAGACGGAGAGGGACTTTGAGAGGTGATCAGATGATTTCTGAACAGGTTGTATTTTAGCCTTGGCTTCTAATCCCCTAGGGAAGTTTTCTATAAAACCCTGCCAATCTTTTCGGACAACTGATCGTGATCCTGGTTCAAGTCTCGGATCAACTTATGGAGATCTTCCGTAGTGGCGTGATAAATCTGGCCACAAAATTCACATTTAGCCTCTGCGCCGCTATCCTTTTCAATCATATCTTGTAGTTCAGCTTGTCCAAACATCTTGAGACCACCTAAAACCCGTTCAAAAGAACAGCCACAATGAAACTGTAGCAATTGGGTTTCCGGTAGAATATTTAACCCCAAATCTCCTAGCAATTGCTCAAAAATATGGGGGAGAGTTTGACAGGCGCGCAACAGAGGCGTAAAACCAGATAAGGCACCAATTCTCGATTCTAATAACTCTATCAGTGCTAAATCAGTGGCAGCTTTGGGGAGGATCTGTAATAACAGCCCCCCAGCCGCCTGTACGCCTTCTTTATCCACAAATACCCCTAACACTAAGGCTGATGGGGTTTGTTCTGATGATACCAGATAATGGGTCAGGTCGTCGCCGATTTCTCCTGACACCAGTTCAACTGTACTGGAGTAAGGATAACCATAGCCAACATCCCGCACTACATAAACATAACCATTTTTACCCACTGCCCTGCCAACGTCTAGTTTGTCATAAGCATTGGGCGCTAACTCGATTTCTGGGTTCCCAACATAACCCCGCACAGTGCCATCGAGTCCCGCATCGACTACAATACCTCCTAAGGGTCCGTCCCCTTGAATTTGAAGATTTATCCGTGACTCGGGACGCTTCATATTAGAAACCAGCAACAGACCCCCTGCCATTGTCCGTCCTAGGGCTGCTGTGGCTACATAGGATAGTTTATGCCGTTTTCTCGCTTCCTCCGTTAGACGAGTGGTAATTACCCCCACAGCGCGAATACCGCCGTCAGCCGCTGTAGCACGTATAAGTTGATCAGCCATAGTTTTTGGAAAGTTGATGATTGACAATTTACAATTTACAACTTACAATTATCCATAATCCATTATCCATTTAGTTCCCGCCTGCGCCCTATTCCTTGATAGCCGGAGGGGTGAAGCGGGTTTACTCATCATCACAAACAAATAATTAATTTCCCCTAACCCTAGATATCCCTTGTCTTGGGGTCATGGTGCTGGTTTTCCGGTTATGATGCACCGGATAGGCTACCATGGGTGAGGTGCGTCAGTTGGCGAGATGGGCGGTGATGATTGCCATTTTCTGGTTATGACGCACCCTACTAGAACTGCTATAATGGGGAGTGGTTTGTGATCCGACAAGTGCGATCGCTAACTGGTTTGATCATGGTGACTTATGCTGGGTAGTTTTCAAAAAAGCAGTCTAAGGATTGAGGTAGATGCCTCCGAGGCGACTATTCGCGAAAGTCTGTTGTATCCCCACCACGTTCAACAGTGGTTGTGGCCTGTGCAATTTTCATCAGGACTCCCCCAACAGTTTAATGTGGGTCTAAAGTTCACCAGTTCACTGGGTCCGGTGACCATTAAACATTATGTTGATGTGGCTGAGTCTAACTGTTTGCGGTTTCTCCTCAGTGGGGGGATTGATGGCTTTCATGAATGGTATTGGGGAGAGGGTTGGGTACAGTCCCGCTTAGAAGGTGTTTCTGTGTTACCTCTCAATTTAGGACAAACGGTTAATCTCACTCAGTTACGGGGATTTCTGTTAACTAAAAAGCCACAATCAGCCGATTAATTTTTAAGCACAGGGTAGCTATTTATGATCGCAGTTGAACCAGCTTTTAAACCTTTACTGGGGACATCTTTACCTGAACTGACTGATTGGGTTCAGCAACAGGGACAACCAGCTTATCGGGGAAAGCAATTATATCAGTGGATTTATCAGAAAGGGGCTAAATCCCTTGAGGAAATAACTGTGTTTCCCAAACAGTGGCGATCGCAATTAGCCACCATACCCGTTGGTCGTTCAACTATTCATTATCGCGCGGTTGCTAGTGATGGCACGATTAAGTATTTGCTGAAATTATCCGATGGTCAAATTATTGAAACTGTCGGCATTCCTACCCATGACCGCTTAACGGTTTGTGTTTCTTCTCAGGTGGGGTGTCCCATGGCTTGCGATTTTTGCGCGACCGGAAAGGGGGGGTTTTTCCGTAACTTGGAAACCCATGAAATTGTAGATCAAGTTCTCACGGTTCAGGAAGATTTCCAACGCCGTGTCAGCCATATTGTCTTTATGGGTATGGGGGAACCTTTACTTAATACTCAAAATGCGATCGCTGCTATTACCTGCTTAAATAGAGATATTGGTATCGGACAGCGAATGATTACTCTTTCCACCGTAGGCATTCCCAACCGCATCCGCCAATTAGCCGAATATCAGCTACAAATTACCCTGGCTGTTAGTTTACACGCTTCTAATCAAACTCTCCGAGAACAACTGATTCCCAGCGCCAAAACCTATCCCCTAGAATCCCTCATCTCTGAATGTCGAGATTATGTGAAATTGACCGGGCGGCGGGTAAGTTTTGAGTATGTGATGTTATCTGGAGTTAATGATTTACCTAGCCACGCCACCGAATTAGCCAGCCTTATGCGGGGCTTTCAAAGTCATGTTAATCTGATTCCCTATAACCCCATTAATGAGGTGGATTATCAGCGCCCTAGTCCCTCACAAATACAGGATTTTGTCAAGGAATTGGAACAGCGACGGGTAGCAGTCAGCGTTCGCTATTCTCGCGGTTTAGATGCTGATGCCGCCTGCGGTCAACTGCGGGCTTCTCAGACAATTAATAATTAATAATTAATAATTAATAATTAATAATTATCAGTTACCCCTTGGGTTCAAATATCCAGGGGAGTGGCTGACAATTCCAAGGCATAAATAGTTTCCCCCTGAAACTGAGAAACTCGCACAAAGTAGGTTCCCCGTTAATAATTAATAATTAATAATTAATAATTAATAATTAACAGTTACCCCTTGGGTTCAAATATCCAGGGGAATGGCTGACAATTCCAAGGCATAAATAGTTTCCCCCTGAAACTGAGAAACTCGCACAAAGTAGGTTCCCCGTTAATAATTAATAATTAATAATTAATAATTAATAATTAACAGTTACCCCTTGGGTTCAAATATCCAGGGGAATGGCTGACAATTCCAAGGCATAAATAGTTTCCCCCTGAAACTGAGAAACCCGCACAAAGTAGGTTCCCCGTGGCAATAGGTCAATCTCAATAGATTCTGTAGCCAAAGCCGGGTTATTTGAAGAGGCGATAATATCATCAGGTTGAACCGCTTGATTTTGATTAAAATCTTGGATTAAATCCACATTAGCATCCGCTTTTAAACCGTGCAGAAATAGGCTAAACTCACTGCCATTATTGGGAATGATAAATTCATAAATATTGACCGGGTTATCATCCGTAACCGAGTTAACTATAGTCCGACTTCCCAAGAGAGTATCTAAAGCGATCGCATTACTGAGGTCATCGCCGAACTGTGGGGGTGCGCCCAACCTCCCCAACGGCGAACCAAACCGAAAAAAATGCTCAAAAAGGCTGCCAATTATCTCTTCTTCTATACCCTGAACAGCATCAAAATTGCGATCGCGATAAAACTCCGCATCAAAGGACTCGCTAGGGTTCAACCCCTGAAATTGTCCGATTTTGAAAAAATGCTCAAATGCCGTAAATTCCCCGTTAGCTACTCCCTGAGCGACTGAAGGATTTTGTTGTAGATAAAAAACCGGGTCAAAAAAGGGATTAGGGCTGAGGTTGTCCGTTTGTCCAATATTAACAAAATGAGCCGCTGCAGTGGTAATTCCCGCCTCTACTTCCGACTGAATATCGGGATTTTGTGCCAGATAAAATTCCCCATCAAAAATCGGGTTAGGTGTTCGTCCTTCAAATTGTCCATAGCGAGAAAAATGCTCAAAGGCGGTCTCAAAAACCCCGTTAGCGATCGCATCTTTAACGTCCTGATTTTGTGCCAAATAAAACCCTTCATCAAATAAAGTTTCAAGGGTAAGCATAAAAAGCCTTTTCCCAGCAGAGGATTAATGTTCACCACTAGATTATCGCCAATTAGTCGTCAATTGTCCATTCCCATTGTAGGTTAGGCGAATATGTAGGTTGGGTGAAGCGCAGCCGGGCCCAACTTCCCCTACCATTGTAGGTTGGGTGAAGCGCAGCCGGGCCCAACTTCTCCAGTGTACCATTGTAGGTTGGGTGAAGCGCAGCCGGGCCCAACTTCTCCAGTGTACCATTGTAGGTTGGGTGAAGCGCAGGGAAACCCAACTTTCCCATTGTAGGTTGGGTGAAGCGCAGCGCAACCCAACTTCCCCAGCCGTGATAAATCAGGT
>NZ_JARPLU010000470.1:0-719 GCF_032349615.1 Limnospira sp. PMC 1279.21
TGAATTTCCCTCATCCCCTAACCCCTTCTCCCAAACCGGGAGAAGGGGGACAAGAAACTCTTACTCCCCTCTCCTCCTCTGGGAGAGGGGCTGGGGGTGAGGGCAAATACTGGGAAGTTCCCCCTGCCCTGAAAAAGAAAATGACTGAAGTTGCCCGTCAATTTCGCAAAGAACCCACTCCCAGTGAACATATCCTTTGGCAAGGCCTGCGTGGACGCAAACTAGAAGGACGGAAATTTAGACGACAACAGCCGATTGGAGTCTTCATTGTTGATTTCTTCTGTGGTGCAGAACGGCTAATTGTGGAAGTCGATGGGGGTATTCATAAATCGCAGCAAGAGGCAGACCAACAACGACAGGAATTGCTGGAGTCATTAGGCTTGAGGGTAATTCGCTTATCTAGTGAGTTAGTTGAAACGAATTTAGATGAGGCATTAGCTGTTATCCGTCAAGCGTTTGGCCCTCATCCCCTAACCCCTTCTCCCAAACCGGGAGAAGGGGGACAAGAAACTCTTACTCCCCTCTCCTCCTCTGGGAGAGGGGCTGGGGGTGAGGGCGAGATGAATTTCTCTCATCCCCTAACCCCTTCTGTCCAACCGGGAGAAGGGGGACAAGAAACTCTTACTCCCCTCTCCTCCTCTGGGAGAGGGGCTGGGGGTGAGGGCGAGATGAATTTCTCTCATCCCCTAACCCCTTCTGTCCAACCGGGAGAAGGGGGA
>NZ_JARPLU010000471.1:0-719 GCF_032349615.1 Limnospira sp. PMC 1279.21
TACATCAAAGAGTAGCAAACATTCGGCGGGACACGATTCATAAAATAACTACTTTTTTGGCTAAAAACCACAGCCAAGTAGTCATTGAAGATTTGAATGTGTCTGGAATGCTGAAAAATCATGGTTGGGCGGGTTCTATCGCTGATGCTTCATTTTATGAGTTCCGTCGGCAACTAGGTTACAAGGCAGAACGTTATGGTTCAAAGTTGATTATTGCCGATAGATTTTATCCATCCAGTCAACTTTGTTCTAATTGCGGTTATCGTCAAAAAATGCCCCTAGTCCGTCGGACTTTTGAATGTCCAAACTGTGGCCTGAAGATTGATAGAGATTTGAACGCCAGTATAAATTTAGAAAAATCGCCGGGTTCCGACGATTACACTTGTGGACGGGGTGCTGCCGACAGTCCCGGACGAAGCAAGAAATAAACATCAAGATCCGGCTATGTCCGGTTTTGTTTAAGTTTTATAGAGCAGGTTATGGGGTGTTGGTTCCGAATTGCAGGCGGGTTCCTACGCGAACATCAATGCTACATCCAAGATGCCATAGATGGGCGATCGCATTAATGCCTGTACAGTGGTTAGCGCCTAGTAGTTGGACTTGATAATGCTTTAATTGGGCGGCGGTGGCTTCCAGGCGCTCTGGGTTAGCCTTTAACAGGTGCATACCTGATACATTTACGCGACATTTATCCGGCTATTGCCTGACAATGCGACGAA
>NZ_JARPLU010000472.1:0-718 GCF_032349615.1 Limnospira sp. PMC 1279.21
CTACTAACTCTGGCATAGATAACGACTTTGCGTTTGTCACTGCCTGATATGGCAGTATATCACTCAACGTTGTATCGTCGTTGCCCAGCGGGGGTTCTGATGGTCTCGATTGAGCCATTGTCGTCCCATCTGCGGAGTGTTCTTTCATGGACTCCAAGGATTTGGGCGGCTTCCTTGGGTTTGACATATCTGGCAATAGGTTTATCCTCAACCCTTCTCGCTTATTATACCCTATTGCCCTAAAATATTAACCTAATTTGAGATTAAATCATGCTCTCCAACAGCTTACCGCCTAGGGGGGACGTGCGATCGCTTATTTTTCAACACAGTCTTTCTAGGGTCCTTCCAACCGACAAGATATCCAGGTCAAGACACCTCGGAATAATTCACGGTTATTTTAGGCTAATTTAACCCCCAAATAATTACCTGTAGGGTGCGTCAAACCTGGCAGATATGGAGGTGAAGACACCTCCCCATAATTGACGCACCATCTTAACTGTATCGCCTGCTGTTAACTACGGAGATTCATAGAGACTTAAGCTGAGGCATATTGTTTACTAATTTCTCGCAAAAATTTAGTCAAACTATTCTGCTCTGATACATATACATTAGTTACTAATCCGCCTACGCATCCGCCACAGCGAGCTGATTAGTCCTAAGTTGGGAGGAACTCGGCGTAGCGGCGAACGAATGTTTGATTCTCTGCGACCCGGAGAAT
>NZ_JARPLU010000473.1:0-718 GCF_032349615.1 Limnospira sp. PMC 1279.21
TCAATGGTTGACCCAGGTGGGGAATAAGTTACTCAACTTGCTGAACCCTCCCCCACCACCGCAGAGGTCAAACCCTCCCCGACTCCCCGACCATGAATATGAATGGTTATTTCGACAATTGCTGACTAAGGTAGGTCAAGGTTGGAACCGCGACCAGGTGATGGGTTGGCTGCGTCGGAATGAATACCGGGTTACCGAAAGCCAATGGCGGGAATGGTGTCCCCGGTTTCAGCATAGCGCTAAAGACCCAGAAATCTCCCGGCAGCTATCATTATTAAAGAAGTTAAATTGTGGCGCAATTTCCGAGATAGCGGCTTATTTATTACCGCCAGAAACTCCCCCCGAAGCAGCACCCCCCAACCCCGCCCCAACCTCGACTGATTCTCTCCCGACTGATGCTAAGAAATGGTTTAACGATGGATTACAACGATATGATAATGGTGATGTGCGTGGGGCTATATCCTCCTGGGAAAAAGCGATCGAATTTCAACCGGATGACCATAAAGCTTGGTATAACCGAGGGGTGGCGCTGTCTTATTCAGGAGAGTATAAACAAGCGATATCCTCCTATGACCAAGCCCTAAAATATAAACCGGATTTACATAAAGCTTGGTTTAACCGAGGGAAGGCGCTGTCTGATTTAGGAGAGTATAAACAAGCCCTATCCTCCTATGACGAAGCCCTAAAATATAAACCGGATTTCCATGAACCTTGGTTT
>NZ_JARPLU010000474.1:0-717 GCF_032349615.1 Limnospira sp. PMC 1279.21
GCTGCACGAGGTATTCTTCAGCTCACTCGCCGAAAGGACAGTGAGGAGCCCTCGATCCAACGTTCTCGGCGATCGCCTAGAAGCTGGGCTTGTTTGTGTGACCTGTGGACTAGCACAGTTCGAGGTTAGCACCGACACCCCCACCTGCCTTGGGCGGGTGGGGTGAGCTTCATTGTCAAAGGGCTGGTAAGAAATCGAAAACTAGCTAAATCTATTTATGATGCGGGTTGGTCTACTTTTCGCGGTTGGCTAGAGTATTTTGGCATTAAATATGGCAAGGTCACGGTAGCTGTGCCAGCTCACTATACCAGCCAAGAATGCTCAAACTGCAGTCAAGTGGTGAAGAAAACCCTATCAGAAAGAACACATATTTGTTCGCACTGTGGATATCTAGCCGCGCGCGATGTTGTTATGGTCGAAAGGGAAGTCACCTTCCCCAACTCCAATTCCAAACCGTACTTGAGACTTTCACCTCATACGGCTCCTGATGTGGATACCCCTTTTGTCATTGGGAACAAGGTTACTACCCCTTGCTTTTGTACTTCAACTTTCAAAGCTATTTGCATACGTAGTCTTTAAACTCGCTTTCGCTATTAAGCCCCTACTTTATCGCAGTATCTATATCCACACCGTGACTAGTGGGCATATCCTAACCATTACAATTAGGCATTAGCTTTCAGTCACATCCTTTCCCCTTAAAGGGTTAGGGGTCGAGAG
>NZ_JARPLU010000475.1:0-714 GCF_032349615.1 Limnospira sp. PMC 1279.21
GTGGTGTTGGGTTCCGTTACCTCCACCCAACCTACTTAAATAAGCGATCGCTCTTGGTAGGTTGGGTTTCACCCAACATTTGTAGGTTGGGTGAAACGAGGGTGAAACCCAATATACAGCCTTTATCTCAATCATTAAGCACAGTAATAAAACTTGGTAAACCAGTTATTCAAACACTGTAAATCCACAAGGATTACCGCCACTTCTACCAATCTCACTAATAATTCCATTGTCTCCGTCCTGAACTTGCACACTCAACTTTTGAGCTGTGACCACATCATCTCTATCGGGTTAAACTCAGGGGAATACACCGGCAGATATTCTACCCTGGCTCCTACTGACTCTATCATTTCTTTGACTTCTTCTCGATGATGAGAATTTCAGTTATCCATTACCACTACATCTCCTTTTTTTAATTTTGGCAATAAATCTAACTTGATGAATTGGAGAAAATCCTCTTTTTTCATGGACCCTTCTAATGTTTGAGTCGCCACCACTCCGGAGAGCTTAATTGCACCAATTATTGTCATTTTTTGACCTCGATAGGATTTCCGCAGTTCATAGACTTTTTTCCCTTTCGTCGCTCTGGCTAACGGTCTGCTCATCCCTACCCATAACCCACTTTCATCAATAAACACAAGCTTTTCACGAGCCACATCTCTAATTCTTTCCCAATAATCTACTCGCGCTTTCTGTACTTCTTCTGTTACTACA
>NZ_JARPLU010000476.1:0-689 GCF_032349615.1 Limnospira sp. PMC 1279.21
TAGTAGGTTGGGTGGAGCGATCGCGAAACCCAACACAGTCGGCTAGGCTGGGGGTGATTAAGTTTTTGTGGGGTTTCCTGGGTTCACATAACCTACTCCTGGTGCGATCGCTCTCCTAATATGTGGGGTTTCCTGCTACTAATTCGGCAACTCAGAAACCCCCTTTCTCAACCCCTCAACCCCTCCAACCGCAGAAAATGCACCACCCCTGAACTATCCCCCGCCGCCACCGTCACCCCATCCGGTGCGATCGCACAGGAAAGCATTGCAGCCTCCCCGGTAAAGGTGGCTAACTCTTTCCCCGTCTCCAAATCCCACAGTTTCAGGGTTTCATCCCAGGATGCCGAGACGGCTCGTTTCCCGTCCGGGGCGATCGCTACTGCCCATACCCCGCCACTATGCCCGGTGAGGGTGGCTAGTTCCCTCCCCGTCTCCAAATCCCACAGTTTCAGGGTTTCATCCCAGGATGCCGAGACGGCTCGTTTCCCGTCCGGGGCGATCGCTACTGCCCATACCCCGCCACTATGCCCGGTGAGGGTGGCTAGTTCCCTCCCCGTCTCCAAATCCCACAGTTTCAGGGTGAAATCATCGGATGCCGAGACCGCTCGTTTCCCGTCGGGGGCGATCGCTACTGCTCTTACCCAGTTACTATGTCCGCTGAGGGTGGCCAGTTCCGTCCCCGTCTCCAA
>NZ_JARPLU010000477.1:0-689 GCF_032349615.1 Limnospira sp. PMC 1279.21
TATCTCGTGACATCATTTGGGCGTAAATATCACGTGCTAATTCCGCGATAACCATTAACCTTGCTTGTTCTTCGTTCATGGTTTTGTGTTTCCTTTTTTGACGAAATTATTTAACTTACTTGAGGATTTATGGCATGATTAAAACTCATTCTTATTGTCTTCTTCGTATTGCTTGATTTTCTCGTCCAACAATTGATTGATTGCTGTAATCAAGGAATTGTGCATAACCAGAAAAGTGCTTTCAAGCTCCAACAGACGACATTCATCAAATTGTGTAGGACAATCGGCAAGTTCTACAGCGTCCAATATAGAGACTAGCTTGCTGCTTAACCTATCACTATGATAGGTATTCGGGTTAAGTAGTTTACCCAAGTCAATTGTCATGGTTTTATCCTCTTAGTGTGTTGTTTGCCGTAGTTTACCGTCATCGCGGACGGGTATTTACTGGACTTTATCTATTAAGTGCTTTGTGTAATTCAGTTCCTTAATCAGCAATTGCTTTTTAAGTTCAGTAATGGTTAATTCTTTTTCGCAATCATCTAGTATTGACTTTAATGTTGCCAAACCATCTTCTTTGTTAATGTTGTAAACTCAACTGTCTACCATAGTCTTAAACTTCACAAACATCTGATGTTTGATATCTGCCATCATTGTGTTATTCTCCTAGGTCAATGAACTAATTGGAAGTC
>NZ_JARPLU010000478.1:0-682 GCF_032349615.1 Limnospira sp. PMC 1279.21
AGCCTAGACTAGCACCATATCTTTTATTCCCTGTCAACCTGCGGAATGTAGGTTACACCGCCACTGTCACGACGATAAAACGGCGTTAGACAACGCCAATGCTGTATCCTTAACAATGGAACAATCAGACTAGGAGCCGGATGAGGCGAAAGTCTCACGTCCGGTTCTGAATGGGAGGGGGTAGAGGCGACTCTACTCTCGACCCCTAATTGCTATTGCGTCTTGGGTTGACCGTCCTGGACGGAACCCATAGCTTGTGCCTTCAAATCTTGACTCCCATTCGGGCTCAAGTGCCGACTTAACCAAGGCTTGCCTTGCTCTATCTTGGATTGTGGGAATTCCTAGAGGGCGTTTTTCATCCCTGCCAGGTTTTGGTATCCACACCCGTCGCAGTGGTTTTGCTTTGAGGTTTCCCTTAATGTTCTTAACAAGCTCAAAACTTTGTCTTGGAGAATTAGGGGTCGAGAATGGAGTCACCTCCATCCCCTCCCATTCAAAACCGTGCGTGAAAGTTTCCCTTCACACGGCTCCTAGTTTGACTGCTCCATTGTTAAGGATACAGCGTTGGCGTTGTCTAACGCCGTTTTATCGTCATGACAGTGGCGGTGTAATAATTGAAGGTTTTTGTATATAGCACAAGACAGAACACTTAGGACGTATAATGGAGAGGACGAGATGACTA
>NZ_JARPLU010000479.1:0-677 GCF_032349615.1 Limnospira sp. PMC 1279.21
GATTTGTTGGGTGTCGCTTCGCTTTACCCAACCTACGACTAGAAACCCGGTTTCTCAAAGAAACCGGGTTTCTTTACCCCCCAATATTCCCCTGTATTGAGTTATCCTAAAATAGAGACTGAACCTTAAAAAGCCAGAAGTCGGCAATGGGTACTATGGATAATTCCCCAATCCAGGATACAGAATCAGCGGAGCCAATGTCTGTAACGGATTTACAGAGTCAACTTAATGATTTACTCAAGCAACTGTCCCCGGAGCGCTTACGGGTGCTGACTGATTTTGCGGCTTATTTGGCTAATGCTGAAAGCGAGAGTGCAACCCAAGAACTCTTAGAAATTCCTGGATTGCTAGAGCGAGTTAAGCAAAATCAAGCAACCCCTAAGAACCAGTACAAGGATTGGAGAAACCTTCGTTCTGATGTATGAAGTTCTGCTCCATCCTGATGCCCAAAAAGTTTACATTAATGCCGACAAAGCTAAAATCCCCTCTGATTTCGCTTTTGTAGGTTGGGTGAAATGCAATGTAACCCAACATCTTACCTGAATTTGTTGGGTGTCGCTTCGCTTTACCCAACCTACGACCTTGAGAAATGGGGAGCGATCGCCTAATTTGTATACCCGAATTTGTTGGGTGTCGCTTCGCTTTACCCAACCTACGACTAGAAACCCGGTTTCTCT